>JBCCTM010000056.1:0-13671 GCA_039198535.1 Pseudomonadota bacterium | reverse complement strand
GTTAGATTTCGGCGGACTGATCGTAGACGAAATCGCCCAGATCGAAGTGCTGCGCGGGCCGCAAAGCGCGCTATGGGGCTCCAACGCCACCGCGGGCGTGATCTCGATCATCACCAAGCAGGGCCGGCGCAATGATCTGGTCGGGACTGCGGATGGCGAGGTGGGCTTCGACGGCTCCTATGCGGGCCGGCTCGCGCTCAGAGGCGGCGTGGAGCGGGCCGATTTCGCGCTGTCCGCGGCTTACCGCTTCTCCGCGGGCCATGACGTCTCCGACACCGCCGGCGGCCAGGATGACGAAGATGAAAACGTCACCCTCAACGCCAAGGGCAATGTGGATGTGACCGATTGGATCGGGCTCGGCGGCACGCTCCGCTACACCCATCGCGAATCGGATTTCGACCCGCAGGATTTTAACGGCGATTTCAGCGTGTTCCCGCCCATCGTCGGCCCCACTTACGGGCTGGTGATCGAAGGCGACAACGTGCGCACAACGGACGAGTTCTACGGCTCGCTGTTCGCCGAGGTCACCACGCTCGGCGGCCTCCTGATCCACCGGCCGCGGGTTGAGTACACCGCTGTCGATGATGAAAACACCGACGCAGGCGTGCGCACTAGCGGGTCGGAAGGCCAACGGCTGCATCTGAGCCATCAGACCACCGCCGTATTCGACACGCCGAGCTTCGCGGGGGCCAGCCATCAGCTGACGGCGGCCATCGAATACGAGCGCGAGACCAATCAGAACCTGCCCCCGGCGTCGGGCACGCAATTGACCGAGCGAGAGCGGGAGCAGGTCGGGTTCATCGGCGAATATCGCGGCTCGTTCTTCGACCGGCTCGACCTGCAATTCGGCCTCCGGCATGACCGCAACGACGCCTTCGACGACGCCACCACCTACAGCGTCAGCGGCGCGCTGCAGCTCGCCGAGGCGACCCAGCTCTACGGGTCAGTCGGGACCGGCGTGACCAACCCGACCTTCAGCGAGCAGTTCGGCTTCTTCCCCGATTTCTTCATCGGCAATCCAGGCCTCACGCCGGAGAAGTCCTTCGGGTGGGATGTGGGGCTGCGACAGAGCCTCTTCGACGGCAAGCTGTCCGCCGACATCGCCTATTTCGACGCCACGCTTGAGGACGAGATCTTCACGCGCTTCCTGCCGGGCTTCCTCTCCACGCCGGACAATCGCGACGGCGAGAGCGAGCGGCGCGGCGTCGAGGTGGGCCTCACGGCGCAGCCCTTCGACTTCCTGTCATTGACCGCCGCCTACACCTACACCGATAGCAAGGAGATCTCCGGCGGCAGGCTGGTGGGCGAGGTGCGCCGGCCGCTGCACACGGCGAGCCTGAGCGCCACGGCGACGGGGCTGGACGGGCGCGGGCAACTGACCGTGGATGTGATCTACAACGGCCAGATGCTCGATTTCGATTTCACGGATCCGGTCTTGGGCAGCGTGCGCACCGATCTAGACGCCTACACGCTGGTGAACCTCAACGCCTCCTATGAGATTTTCGAAGGCGCTGAAATCGTTGGACGCGTGGAGAATGTCTTCGATCAGGACTATCAGGAAGTGTTCGGGTACGCGGCCCCAGGCGTCACCGCCTTTGTGGGCTTCCGGGCGTCTTATTAGAGGCGCGTCACAGCGGGGCGGAGCATGGTGGGCCGCGGGAACAGACGGACGCCCAGAAGGGCGATGAAGGCGATGGTCGCGGTGGCGACCGTCGCGCTCGGGTCTCCCGCGGTCGCCGCGAAGGCGGATGATGGGGCGCCGCCGCAAAGCGTCGTCTCCATGAACCTCTGCACCGATCAGCTCGCCATGCTGTTGGCGGCGCCGGGGCAGCTGATCTCGGTCTCCTATCTCGCCCATAAGGCCGACACCTCGACCATGGCGGGGGCCGCAGCCGCCTACCCCGCCAATCACGGCCGCGCCGAGGAGATCTTCCTCCTGGAGCCCGATTTGGTGGTGGGCGGGGTCTACACCTCCCAGGCGACCGTCGCGATGCTGCGGCGGCTCGGCTATGCGGTGGAGACCTTCGAGCCCGCCTACTCCTTCGCCGCGGTGCGCGCCAATATTCGACGCATGGGCGCGCTGCTCGGGCGCGCGGACCAAGCCGAGGCGTTGGTGGCCGCGTTCGACGCCGAGCTCGCGTCGGTAGAGGCGGGGGAGCGGGCGCCGCCCCGGCTCGCCCTCTACTACGCCAACAGCTACACCTCCGGCGTCGGCACGCTGGCCGATGAGGTGGTCGGCGCGGCGGGCTTCGCGAATATCGCCCGAGAACTCGGCTTCGAGGGCACGCTCAAACTGCCGCTTGAGAGCTTGGTCATGGCCGCGCCCGACGTGGTGGTGGGCAAGGACGCAGGCCGCGCCGCGGCGGGGCGGGCCCATGAGCATTACGCCCACCCGGCCTTGCGACGCGCGACGGATGGCGCGCTGATGGCGAGCGTCGCCGACAAGTATTGGATCTGCGGCGGCCCCTTCACCGCGGAGGCCGTCCGGCTCCTCGCCGACGAGCGCGCGGCGGAACCGCACTCCCCAAGCTCGACCTCTGAGCCGGCTCCGGCGCAATCGGAGCTGCGGAAGGCGCGCCCCAAATGAATGATCTCTCGCGCGAGGATAGACCCGCGGGGGAGGCGCCGGCCGATGGGCTGCGGGCTCGGCGGGGGCGCCAAGTCCAAGCCTTCTTTGCGCTCCTCCTCGCCCTCTCGCTGCTCGCGCTTGCGCTGTTCGTCGCCTCCCTCGTGGTCGGACCGGCCGAGATCAGCGTGCGCGAAGCGCTCGGCGCGCTGTTGTTCGCGCCGTCAACGGACCGCGAGGCGCAGCTGGCCGCGGTGATGTGGGAGATCCGCCTACCCCGGGCGCTGTTGGGCTTCATGATCGGCGCGACCCTGGGCCTGGCGGGGGCGGCGTTGCAGGGCTATCTGCGCAATCCGCTGGCGGAGCCGGGCGTCATCGGCGTCGGCGCCAGCGCGTCCCTAGGCGCGGTGCTGGCGATCCATACGGGCCTTTCCGCCGCCTTTGCGTTGGCCCTGCCGGTCATGGGCATCGCCGGAGCGCTGGCGGCGGTGGCGCTGGTGCAGGCGTTGGCGGGCCGCGGCTCCGACGCGGTCACGCTGATCCTGGCGGGCGTCGCCGTGTCGAGCGTGGCCGGCGCCTTGACCGCGCTGGTGCTCAACCTCTCCTCCAACCCCTTCGCCGCGCTCGAGATCCTCTATTGGATGCTCGGCTCCTTGCAGGATCGCTCCATGGTGCATGTGGCGCTGGCCGCCCCCTTCATGCTGCTCGGCTGGGCGCTGTTAGCGGGGCTCGGCCGAGCGCTGGACGCTTTGACCCTTGGCGAGGACGCCGCCGCCAGCATGGGCGTGCGCCTCTCCCTTGTGCGCTCCTGCGCGGTGTTTGGGACGGCGGCGTCGGTCGGCGCGGCGACCGCGGTGGCCGGCGCGATCGGTTTTGTGGGCCTGGTGGTCCCGCATCTGTTGCGCCCCTTGGTGGGCGGGCAGCCCTCCCGCCTCTTGGCGGCCAGCGCCCTGGGCGGCGGGGCGATGATCCTGGCGGCGGATTTGGCCGTGCGCCTGCTCGCGCCGGGGCGGGATTTGAAGCTGGGCGTGCTGACCGCGCTGGTCGGCGCGCCGTTTTTCTTTTGGCTGATCTGGAAACACCGCCGGAGCCTCGCGTGACGCTTTTGGAGATCACAGCGCTGACGGCGCAGTTGGGACGGCGGGCTGTGCTGGACGGGGTGAGCCTCAACGTCTCAGCCGGCGAAGTGGTGGGGCTGATTGGACCCAATGGCGCGGGTAAAACCACCGTGCTCCGCGCGGTGATGTCCGCCGTCGCGCATGGGGGCGAGATCCGCCTGGGCGGCGCGGCGGCACAGGCGTTGACGCCGCGGGAGCGGGCGCTGCGGGTCGCCTATCTGCCCCAAGAGCGGGAGATCGCCTGGCCCCTCACTGTGGAGCGGGTGGTGAGCCTTGGGCGGGAGCCGCATCGCCGCCCGGGCGCGGGGCTGCGGGCGACGGACCGGGCCGCCATCGCCGCGGCGATGCGGAAAACGGATGTGACACGGCTGGCGCACCGGCCCGCCGACGCGCTCTCCGGCGGCGAACGCGCCCGGGTGCTGATCGCTCGCGCCCTCGCGCAGCAAGCCCCGCTGCTGCTGGCGGACGAGCCCACGGCGGGGCTCGACCCGGCCCATCAAATCGCCCTCATGGAGACCTTCTCCAGGCTCGCCGCGGAGGGCGGCGCGGTCCTCACTTCACTCCATGATCTCGGCCTAGCGGCGCGCTGGTGCTCCAGGATCGTGCTGCTGCAGTCGGGCCGGGTCATCGCCGACGGGCCGCCCGCCGAGACCCTCTCCCCGGCGCGCCTCCGCGCCGTCTATGGCGTCGACGCCTACCATGCGGAGACCGCGGACGGGCTGGTCGTGCTGCCGACCCGACGGCTCTCCGGCGGCGGCGACCCGGCGGAAGATGCGACGACGGACCACGATGCGGCGGCGGCCACGGATTTCTGAGAGTGATCTAAATGCGAAGAGAAGAGAGACCCGATGCCAGCGGCTGAATTGCACGAAACCCTCACCTCAGCGCTTCAGGATTGGCGCGCAGGCTGGAGCGTGGGCTCGTTCGGAGCCATCGCGGAGTTTCATCAGGATGAGGGCGAGGCCTTGCAGGTGGACGCGCCGGCCGCTTTGACGCGAGCCACGGCGCGCGGCGCGATCCGGATCGACCGGCTCGAAGGCGCGCGCCCCGTCGCCTATGAGACGTTGAGCCCGCGCGCGCATCGCTGGTCCCACGGGGTGGCGCTGTGTTTGCCGACGGCGGAGGCCGCCCGGCCCGAACGCCGGAAGCATCTGACGGAGCTCGACCTCGATCGCGACGCGATCCGCGCGGAGGATCGGGATGGCCTCCTGTTCGACATGGGGCTCGATCAACCGCAGATCGATTTCTGCATCCGCACGCAGGACCCGGCGCTGATCGAGACGCTGCGCGGCTGCGTCGGCCGATCGCTGTTTGAGGCGGACAATCCGGCCATGGGCGCGATCCTGGCGGCGCATCCCCACCGCGTGGCGATCTCCAATGTGGGCCGCGCTGAGGTGTTCCAACCGATCGGCGGCCCGGCCACGGGCGGCGTCTCTCCGGAAGGTCCACACACGCATGTGCTGCCGAAACTGCTCCGCGCCGGCCGCACGCATTCCGCCAACACGCCGATCCCGGAGGGCTGGACGCCATGCGCCATGCTTCATCCGGCCAATCCAGTGATCGGACCTCTCGGCGAGGACACGCCGTTTGACGGGCGCGCCTTTGACGCCTTTCAGCGGTTGCTCGAGCTCTGGGCCGCGCCGAGCCACGTGGAGACGAAGCGCGACGTGCTGGCTCGGCTCTCCGCCGGGGACGGGCCGGAGGAATTTGACGAACCCGCAGGCCGTTTAGAGCGCGCCGCGCTGCGGCTCGCGCTCCGCCAGCAAGCGCGTCTCGCCGAGGCGGAGGGCGACGCGGCGCGGGAGACCGTCATCGCCGCCTGGCGGCGCGCCTTCGACGCTAAAGCCGTCGCCGATGACGGCGATCCGCACGTCTGAGCCTGGGTTCAGCGTGGCCCCTGATCCTACGAAGGCGCCGTCCCATCCTGTGTGGACACGCGTACGGGACGTCGGCGCCTGATCCCTTGGGGAGGCGCTTTGGAACGCTCCGCCGAGGCGCTTTATGGCGCATGCTCGGGTAGGATTTCAGCGATTTGCGACATCCGCGTCGCGCCCGCCCGGGGGAGGGGCAGGCGCGGGCCGGGCTAGGCGCCCGGCCGTCAGCGCGCTGCGGCGATGCCTGATCCCGTCGCGGAAGGTCTCGGCTCGATGGCGACCCGCCCGCGCCTGACCCTGGGGAGGCGCCTTGAGGCGGCTCCGCTGAGGCGCCTTATGGCGCATGCTCGGGTGGGATTTCCGGCACTTGCAACATCCGCGTCGCGCCTGCCCGGAGGAGTGGCAAGGGAGAGCCGCGCTGCCCCCCTGCCAACAGCGTCCACGGTCAGGGATGGCCCGGTCGGCGGCGCTCCGCTGGGGGCGCCCGTTCGGTTGCGGTCACGGTCCGACGCCAAGGTTCCAATGCGCGCGGCGGGCGCCCCGTTGCGCTCAGAGCGCGGCGATCATCTTCCGCAGATGCTTTGTCGCCGGGGTCACAATCGCCACAAAATACGATTCCCTAAGGCGGCGCTGCGCCTCCGCCCCCGTGATGTAACCGCGCGCGCCGCAATGGAGCATGGCGTAATGCGCCGTCTCCACCGCGCCCTCGCCGCAATCGAGCCTGGCCTGGAGCACCTGCTTCCAATAGGCGTCCGACGGGTCATACGGCGTCTTGGAAAGCGCCACCACGCGATCGAGCAGCGCGTCATAAGACGCCTGCAGCTCATCCGCACCTTTCTCCAGGAACTGGTTCACATGGCCGAGCGGCCCTTCCATTTTCCGGATGAGGTTAATGGAGCTCTTCATCACGCCGAGGCCCATCCCGCATTGCATCAGGACGAAGCCGCCGCGGATGTTTTTGATAAAGGGGCCCGCCGGATCGCCGACAATTTGCTCATCGGGGATGAACACGTCGCGGAAGCCAACCGCCTGGGTGGCGGTGCCGCCCATGGCTAAAAAGTCATGATCCAAGCGCAGCTTCACGCCCGTCTCAGGGTCCGCCTTGAAGATCCCCATGACCGTCTTGTTCTCATCGGGCACGTCGAACAGCGTGCCGAACCAGCCGCCATCGGAGAGGTTTGAAATCCAGGGTAAGGACCCCTTCACCCGATAGCCGCCGTCAACGCGCACGCCGCGCAATTTCAGCTTCTCGATCCCCGCGATGGACTTCATCGGATTGGACATGCCCGTGCCGCCGAGAATCTGGCCGCTCGCAACGCCGGGCAAGACGTTCTCTTTCAGCCAGTCGCTTTCCGAGGATGAGATGTACCACCCGAGCGCATTTTGGCACCACATGCAGAACCCTGTGGAGAGGCACACCTCCGAAGCCCGGGACGTCGCGAGGATCGCCGCGCTCAGGTCGCAGACGGCGTCTCGCCCCGCCAGATGGCTGCCATAGGAGCCCGCCGCCCCGAGAGCGCGCATGACGCTCTCAGGGTAGTATTGCTCAGTGTCGATCGTGGGGACCGCGCTGGCGAGGTCTGTTCCGACGACCGCGTCCACCGCGTCGAAGTCGACGGCGTGCGCCGTGTCAAAGCTCTTGACCGGGGTCGCGATATTCATCCGCCATCTCCTCCATCTCTCATCGGAAAAAGTCGCCGCCCGCGCGGCCGCATCCACGCGCGGTCAGGCTGTCTCCGCCACCATGTTCACGGGGCGTGAGAAGGTGTTGAACACCGGGGACCACTGGATGACGTGCTGGACCAGCGCGTCGACCTCCGCTTTGTCGACGCCCTCGGCCTCCATATCGACCTTGATCCGAACGTCGGTGAAGCCGACCGGCTTCTCGCTAAGATCGCCCGTGCCCCAGACGGCTGTGATGTTGAGATCGCCTTCAAGCTCAAGCTCAAGCTTCTCCACGGTCCACCCTTTGGCCACCGCATTGGCGTGGAGCCCCACAGCCACACAAGAGCCGAGCGCGGCGAGGGACGCTTCGGATGGATTGGGCGCGGTGTCGTCCCCCAACAGCGCCGGCGGCTCGTCCACGATGTAGGGCTCGAGGTTCCGGATGTAGTTGGCGTGCCGGAACTTGCCCTCGGCCACCGTCTTACATTTCAGGGTCTTAATCGCCTGCGGGTTCTCTTTGCCCTTCGCGATCAGGCCGTCGAGTCCGTCCTTATCGATGGGAGCCAAGCACCCCGTCAGCGCTGTTTTTCCATCCGCCATCTGTCTTCCCTCCGTGTTGTCATAACGCTTCGTTAAAGAAACTTAGCGCGCTAGTGCGCGCTGTCCCGCACCCAATTGAAATGGGCGATCGCCCGCATGGCGAGCCAGTCCAGCGTGTAGCCGATGACGCCGATGATGACGACCACAGCGCCGAGGCGCGCATAGTCGAGGGTGTCCCGGGCGTCGTTGATTGCGTAGCCGAGCCCTGAGGTCACGCCGAGATACTCCGCCGGCACCAAAACCACCCAGGCCACGCCCAGGGCCAGTCTCAGCCCAGTGAGGATGTCGACGGCGATGGCGGGCAGGATCACCGCGAAGATCATGTGAACCGGCCCCGCCCCCAGATTGCGCGCCACTTTTAGCCAGCTGGGGTCAATGCGCCGCACGCCCGCCGCGGTGGAGAACAGGATCGGCCACACCGTGGCGATCATGATCAAAAAGATGATTGCGCCATCCCAGGTCGCGAACACCAATACGGCGATCGGCATCCAGCTGAGGGGTGAGATCATCCGCACGAATTGGAACGGCGCGTTGGTGATCTCACGGAGCACCGGCATGCGTCCGACGGCGATGCCCAGCGGGACGCCGATCGCCGCGGCGATGAAGAGGCCCATGCCGACGCGATACAACGAAGGCCAGGTCATCGCCCACGCGTCGCCGCTCGCGATCATATCCTGGAGAGACGCCAGCGTCGGGCCAGGCGCGAAATCGGCGAAGGCGAACAGATCCGGATCGTTCTGCACCGCCACGCCGCCAAGCCACCACATCAGCAGCAGCAGCGAGAGGCCCAACGTCGACATCACCAGGCTGCGGAAGCGGCCCAGTCGGACGGCGGGAAGAGTGGCGGCGATCTGGGAACTCACGCTCACAGCTTGAGGATTTCCTCTCGGTTGAAGGGATCGCCCGGATTCACGGAAGGATCGTTGAGCCACGCGGGATATTGATCCAGCGCATTCTTCACGAAGCTGTAGTCGACCAAATCATCGGCCACGAACTGGCTGTCGAGCGTCTCGAGGAACTTCGCGTCGCCGGAGACGACTGTATCTTTCATGCTGTCGACCATGAGGCGCGTCGCCGACGGATAGGGCCAGGGCTGGAAGTCGATCCGACCGTTTTCCCACTCCGCCAGATGCTGCACCGCGCCGCTCTCTTTGTAGTCGGGCTCGTCATAGGTGACCATCGCCCGCTCGACGACGGCCGCCGGCGCGGGGAGATAGCCCTCGCCGTCCTTCGACAGCATCCGGGCGACTTCTTGCTTGTTCTCGGAGGCGTAGATCGCGCCGCGGACGGCGGCGTTCACAACCTTCTGGGTCCATTCGGGGCGCGCCTGGGTCGCCTCCTCATGCATGCATACGACGCAGCAGGGGTGGTTTTTCCAGATGTCTCCGGTGAAGCGGAGCATCCGCGCGCCCGCCTTGAGCTCGCCCAGCGCGTTGAACGGCTCCGCCACGATGTAGGCGTCGAGCTTTCGCGCGGCCAGCGCCGGCGGCATCTCGGGCGGCGGCAGAACTTGAAGGTTGCACTCATTGGCGGCCAGCGGCGCCCCTTGCGGCTTGATCACCGGCGTTACGCCTGAGGCGCGCAGCGCATATTGCAGCACGATGTTGTGCATCGAGTACCAAAACGGCACCGCCACCTGCTTGCCGCCGAGCTGCGAGAAATCGGTGATGTCCGTATGGCGGCCCACCACGATGCCGGAGCCGTTGGTGTGCGCCCAGGACATGACTTTAACGGGGAAGCCATTGTTGTAGCGCATCCAGACCGGGATCGGGTTGAGGAAGTGCACCAAGTTGAACTTGTTGGCGACGAAGCCCTCGACCAATGGCGACCAGCCGCGGATCAAGGTCGGGCGTTCGGCTTCAAGCCCCTCATCCTCGAAATAACCATTGGCGTGGGCCACCAGAAGCGCCGTGGCGTCCGTGATGGGGATGTAGCCAATGCGGACGACCTCATCTTCTTGAGCGTAAGAGCGGGTCGGCAAGGCCGACAACATCCCGCTGAGCCCGGCCATGAGCCCGCCCGTGCCGAGCAACCGCAATGTCTTCCGGCGGCTGTACTCATCCGCATAAGCCTCGGCCGCCCAGGCCTGTTCCTGATCGAGTTTCTTCGACATGAGTTACGTCCAACAGTTTGAGAAGGGTGTCACGCCGCGCCGGCGATCCGCGTGTAGATCGCCGAGACGCGCTCGATTTCCGCCGACGCCGCGCCCGCGACGTCCAATCGATCGCCCTCGTCGAGGGTAATGGTGGTGTCCTCAGCGATCCGGCCCGGGCCTGACTGCATCAGGAGGACGCGGTCCGCCATGGTGACCGCCTCGGTCACATCATGGCTGATCAACACGAGCGTGATGCCCAGCCGCTTGGCGATGGCCCGCACGTCTCGTTGCAGCGCGCGGCGCGTGAACGCGTCCAGAGCGGAGAACGGCTCGTCGAGCAGCAGCATCTCTGGATCTGTCGCGAGCGACCGGGCCAACGCGACGCGCTGCTGTTGGCCGCCGGACAAGTCTTGCGCGTTGCGGTCCGCATAGGCGCCGAGATCGACAAGATCGAGCACCTTCGGCACCCGCTGCGCCGCTTCCGCCGCGCGGCCCGTGAAGCGGAGACCCAGCGCCGCGTTCTCCGCCACACTCAGCCAAGGGAACAGTGAGGGCGCTTGGAACATCATCACCCAACGGGGCGACGGCCCGGTGACGGCGGAGCCATTGATCGCCACCTCGCCTGCGCTCGGCGACGTCAATCCCGCCATGATGTGAAGCATGGTGGACTTACCACAGCCGGAGCGGCCGAGCAGCGCGACCACCGAACCGGGCTCGATGTCGAAGGAGATGTCGGAGAGCACGGGCCCATCGACGCGGCGATATGTGTGGCTCACTCCGCGGACCGCGACCGTTGATCCTTTGGAGGTCTCGGAGGGCTTCGTCGGTGCTGCGGTCCGAAATACGGGACGCACGAACAAACTTTCAGACAACGACATCGGCGCTCCATCGGCAGAGGACAGTCCTGGAGAAGTTGGAAAAAAGATCGAAGGGTCAAGCCCGTGGCGGCCGCATCCGCGCGCGCAGGACGGCCTGTTTCGCCGCCTCGATCGGACGCGGGACAGCGTTCCGCGGACGAACGCTCAGACGGAATTTTCGGCTCGAAGCATCGCCGCCCCGCCTCAGATCAAGTCTTAATACATTGTTTTTTTGACAAAACTGGGGGGCGGGGGCTCCGGTGACCCGCTTTGCGCCCGAAGCGCTGCCAGCGCCGATGTCCGGAGGATTTTTTGTCGCCGTTGCTGAAAAGACCGCGTGCAAAAAAATTTAGCGCCCCAAAAAGAGCTGTGCAGTATTTAGGCAGAAATGCGCGCATGTGCGCGCTAGATGGTCAATAGCGCATCTCATCGCGTCAAAAGACCGATCGCGTTCGCCCCCCCCCGCCACGGGAACCTCCCAGGATTCGAACAAGCGTAAAGCGTGGCGGCCGCTGCGCCTTGGGTCCGCACCAGATCTCGGATCCAACGACGCCCGGCGCCCCAGCTCCGCGGTCACTCCTGAACGATCGTCGCCGTCGCATAAATCGGCTTGCCGCCGATGGTGAACTCAGCGTGGTCGTTGGCGTTCAGGCTCACGAGGATCTCATGCGCGCCTGGGGCGAAATCGGGCAGGTGGAAATCCGGTCCGTAGAGCCGCGCGAAGCGCTCTCGGTTCACATAGATATGGGCGTGGCCGGCGTTGGGCGCGTTGGTTCCGTTCACATCCGCGGGCGTGAAGGCGAAGCGCTCCACATCGACCTTGAGGTTCCACCCCGACATCGCGTCTTTGCTGACGGAGATCGTCAGCGCCGGCGCGGCGGCGGGATCGACCTCGATCCGGCTCGCCATGCGGCCGTGATCCTCCTCCAAACCCGCCGCCGCCCCGGCGATGGCCGTCGCAGGCGGGGGCGGCGCGCCGACGACCAGCGGGGCGAGCGCCATGCCCACCAGCATCGCCGCCGCGACCAGGTAGAGGAGGTAGGGAAAGCCGAGCGAGACCTCACGCATCGCCGCGCGCCGGCTTCGTCCGCAGCCCTCTCAGCAGCGCGCCCACCTCCAAATCGGTGATGCGCAGACGCTGGCCATAACCCAGCAGCAGGAGAATGAGCGCGGTGGCGATCAGCGGCATGTGGCCCACGAACTCGACCAACGCCTCCTCGCGATAGCCCTGCGCGATGAACACCAGGTTCGACATCAACATGAATGCGGAAACGGCCAACATCGTCGCGCGGGTCATGACGCCGAGGATTAAAATCAATCCAAAGGTCGCCTCCATCATGCCCGCCGAGAGCACAAACAAGCGATCGTCGAACGCGGAGAAGCCCAGCATCTCCATGAAGTTCCAGTCGTAATTCGCGACGAACGCCTGCCCCATCGCCGCGCCGGCAAGCTTTTCGGACACCGCCAGCGCGATGAGCGACACGCCCGTGCAGATCCGCAAGAGCGCGACCGAGTACGGCTTCCAGCGCTCTTTCGACGCCTCCGTGGGCAAATGGTTGATCCCGAGAAACAGCGCGATGCCGACGATGATGAAATACTCGAGCGCGGAGCCGAGCCCGAACTTCACGACGATCCCAAGCGTCAGCAGAAGCATCAGGAGCGCCGCGTGCAGGATAAATCGGTTGGCGATCAACATGATGCCGATCACCGCCTGGAGGAACACCAACACCCCGCCCAAGCCGCCATACACGGCCAAATGCGGCGCGATGAGCGCGCCCTCATAGGCGGTGAGCAACAGAGCCATCCCCGTGAAAATCCGGAGCAACTCGATGAAGTCGTGCCGCGTTTTGGTGTCAGCCACCGGGATGCTCGGCACGCGCCGATCGAGCATGACGGCGATCACCGCCAAGCTGAGCATCACACCGATCCAGAGCAGCACCGCCGTGTCGGTGATTTGGTACGGCGTGAAGCTGACCTGGGAGGCCATTGTCGGATCGACGAACCATTTCACATGCGCGAGCGCCTCCGAGGAGACCAACGCCGCGCTCAATGCGACCGCGCATGAGGTGATGAAGCGAAAGGGTGTCATGTCACCTCCCAATGAAGCCCGCCTCCGCCCGGCGGCTCCAGAAACCACACCCACAATTGGAGCCGACACTGCCCAGGCTCCGTTGTGGGAAGAAATGCTGTTCCTACGGAATTTTCAATAATTTCTGAAATAAAAACCGAACGCACTGTCTGGTTTTTTTGTCGGAGCTCTCCTCGAGGACATAAATCATTGTTTCGATTATATTTTCTCAGCGCTCAGGGGGCGACGGCTGAGAGCGTGAGGCCGTCGCCGCCCTCGCTTGACAGGTCAGAACAAGCATTCTAACCAGAATTGCCGTTCTGAATCGTGGTTTATCCGCGACCATCCGCGGAGGGGCGAGTGGGCGAACCGACACGCAGAGCCATGGCCGTAGAGGCGGCCCGCGAGGTTTTTTGGGCGCGCGGGTATGAGGACGCCTCGATCGCGGACATCATCGAGGCGAGCGGGCTCAATCGATATGCGATTTACGCTGAATTCGAAGGCAAACGAGAGTTGTTCCTCGCCTGCCTGGCCGATTTCGTTGCGGAGCGCCGAGCGCGCATCGCGCCGATCCTGTTTGACGCCGCACGACCGCCGCTCGCCCGGCTGCGTCGCGCCTTTCACATGATGATCGATGAGATGCTCTCGGACCGGCGCGGCTGCTTGATGTCGCAAACGGCGATTGAGGTGGCGCGAGACGATCCGGTGATCCGGGACCAACCAGTTTATACCCAACAGAACGCGCGGTACTGGATTACGTCTGAAGACGAGTGGTACAAGGCGGCCTACCATAACGCACTAGCCGGCACCGCAGGGGTCTACTTCGAT
>JBCCTM010000055.1:0-13815 GCA_039198535.1 Pseudomonadota bacterium | reverse complement strand
GGCGAGCAGGCCGATGACGCGGCCTGGGCGGAGGAGAGCGCGCGGGCGGCCGAGCCGGCGCCGGCCGCTGCGAACGGAGATGATTGGGCGGATTTCTGATCCGTTCGATCGGGGCGAAAGCGGAGCGCGGCGCATGGAGAGGCGCCGCCTCCGGGTGCGGCGGCGATCGCTATAGCGTGAGCACCACCTTGCCCTTCGCTTGGCGCGTGGTGAGCAGCTCAATGGCCGCGTTGGCCTCCTCCAACGGCATCACATCGGAGACCAGCGGCGCCAATCGGCCCTCGGCGCGCCAGGCGAAGCAGGCCGCCATGGTCTGCGCGAAATCTTCAGGGCGCTCGCGGACATGGGCCCCCCAGTTGAAGCCGATCACGCTCTGGTTCTTCACCAGCAGGATGTTGGGCGGATACTCCGACGGTCCGCCGCCGGCGAAGCCGATCGGCAGGATCCGCGCCCCCGGCCGCGCGGCGCGGAACGCGGCCGTGCCCAACGCGCCGCCCACCGCGTCATAGACCACATCGGCGCCCCCCAGCGCTTTCACTTCCGCCTTCAGATCCGCCGTCTCGCTGTCGATGAGATGGGTCGCGCCTTTCTCCTTGGCGATCTGCAGCTTTTCAGCGCCGCGGGCGACCGCGATCACCTCCGCGCCCATCAAGGCGCCGATCTCCACCGCCGTGAGGCCGACACCGCCCGCCGCCCCCGTCACCAGCAAACGCTCGCCCGGGGCCAGCGCCGCTTTCTTGGCGAGCGCCAAGTGGCTTGTGCCATAGGCGACCGGCATGGCGGCGGCGTCCACGAAGCTGAGCCCATCGGGGATCTTGGCGCAGAGCGCGGCGGGCGCGGCGAGTTGAGCCACCATGGAGCCAAGATGCACCACCGCCACCCGGTCGCCCACTTTCAGCGCTCCAGACCCCGCCGGCCCTAACGCCGCCACGGTTCCCGCCGCCTCCATGCCGCAGGGAAACGGCGGATCAGGCCGCTCTTGGTAGCGCCCCTTGGCCATCAAGCTGTCCGCGAAGTTCACGCCGACCGCGGCCACGTCGATCAAGGCCTCGCCCTCGCCAAGCCGCGGCGGATCGATCTCCATCCGTTGCAGCGGCGTCCCCAATTCCGTGATGATCATCGCCCGCATGGCAGCCTCCGCCGGTCCGTAACGCCTCGTTAACTTCTCCTGGCGATCGGTAAACGCGCGCGCCCCCGTGGACCAGTGAAAGCGGGCTCTTGCGGGGCGCGCTGTGAGACACCGCTCAAAAGCGCCCCTCTGCTGTGGGTCGCCGCCCCAGAAAACGACAGAGAGAACCCGCCATGGCCATCGCCGAAGCAGATCCGCATACGCCACACCGCGCAGAGGCGCGTCAGCGTCCGACGACGCCTCACCCGCCCGAAGAGTTGGATCTCGCAGAGCGCCATCGGGAGCAGGATTTCTATCTCTTCAAGCGGGTGGCCAAGAGCTTCTTCAGCGCCCCGCCCCGGGATCACGCGCATGCGCGCATGTCCGCTCGAGCGGGGTTCGGCCTCACCATCGGCGCTGAGACGATCCTGCGCGCGCAGCCGCAGAACGCGGGCGCGCTTCGGTTGGCCGCGGGCGCGGAGCAGCGCTTCAGCCCCGCGGATCTTATCCCCAAGGAGGCGCGCAGCGTCACAGCGCATTACGGCGAACACCGATTGGCGGGGCATCCTGGCCTCGCGCAACCGCGCATGGCCGAGCATTGGGCGGAGATGACCGAGACCGGCGCGGCGCTGTTCTATGCGCAGCGCGAGGACGGCGTGGTCACCGTACAGCTCTACCCGGCGACGACGCCGACCGTGAAGGCGGAAGAGGACGCGCTGGAGCTGCGTCGCTGCGCGGACCTCGAAGGGCTGACGGGCCGGGGCGCGCTGGAGCGGGATTGGCGCGCGTTGCGGGCCTATGCGGAAGTCACCAGCCGAGACGGCGCGCCGACGCTCGCGCAGCGCGCGCGGGTGGCCTGGTTGCGCTTCAGCCGGGCGACGGTGCTCTCAGGCCGTCGCCGCGCGCCGCGGTTTGTCTCCGCGCTTGAGACGGCCGCCCCGATCCTTGCGCTGGGGGCCGCGGCGATGGTGTTCGGCGTCCTCTAACGCCGCAGGGCGCGCTTTGATCGCGCCGTCCATCGCGCCGTCCATCGCGCCTTGGCTCGGCCCCATTCCACTGCTCCGTTGGCGTTCCCTATGACGCGCAAGAGGGGCGGGGCATGTCTCTGATTACACTACTGGTTGCGGTCATCGCGATCGGCTTGGCCGTGGCGCTGGCGCGGCGGCCCTTGTCCCGTCGCGGCTATTGGACCGCGCTGAGCCTGCTGCTCGCGGCGCATCTTGGCGCGCTGTTGGCGGTAGACCGAATGATGGGCGATTTGCTCGCTCCGCCCACCGCCGGGGAGGATCGCTACCTCGCCGTGACGGTCGGCGGCCTCTACGCCCTGGGCGTCTTGGTGAGCCTGGTGTTGATCTTCTACTGGGCCGCGCGGCGGCTCATTGACGCCGGCTACCCCCGCGCCTGGGCGCTCCTCGGCCTCGCGCCGCCGTTCTTCCTGGCGTTTGGCGTGCCCGCGTCACAGAGCGCGCACGCCGTCAGCCCCGACCAAACCGCCACCACCTTCGAATGACGGCGCTACGGCGCGGCCAGCGTGACCTTTTCGGGCGGAAGACAGATATCGGCCGAGCAGGTCTGGACCAACATCTCAACCGGGCCGCGTCTCCCATCGCCCCAGGCTAAGTCTGTGGTCGCGGCCCCGCTATACACCCACAACGTGGCGCCGAGCGCGGGCGCGGGCAACGCTTCCGGCGTCGGATAACGCACCCCCGTGAGCCCTGGACCCTCCACCAAAAACGGCACGACGAAAGACGCGCCTGGCTCATGGGCCATCACGTGCCAGCCCGGCTCGATCTCCATACGCAGACGGGCCCCGTCCGCGCTGGGCAGCAATCTGGCCAGCACCCGGCCGGCGCTCACCTCCACCAAAGCGCCCGACTGAGACGCGGCGGCCATGGTCGGCTCCGCAGTCAAGGTCTTTGGCCAGGCGACGGCGCTGAGCGCCATGACCACGACCGACGCTATTTTTGATCTTGAGCGCACGCTTGGCTTCCGTCCCGTCTCATCTCGCAACGATGCAAAGTAAAGGATGGGCGCCGATGCGCAACGGAGCCTCGCTGAACCGTGACCGACGGTGAGGTCTTGCGGTTGCGCGGCCCGCGCCCCTGCGTCAAAAGCGCCGCAGTCAACGCCCGCCAAGGCGCGCCTCCCCCCTCGCGCGCGCGCCCCCCGGGCTCCAATAGAAGTGAGCGGCCGCCCCGTGACCCTGCGCAACATCGCCATCATCGCCCATGTCGACCACGGCAAAACCACCCTGGTGGACGAATTGCTCAAGCAATCCGGCGCGTTCCGCGACAACCAGGCCGTCGCCGAGCGCGCCATGGACAGCAACGCGTTGGAGCAAGAGCGCGGCATCACCATCTTCGCCAAATGCACCTCCGTCGAGTGGGAGGGCGCGCGGATCAACATCGTCGACACGCCGGGTCACGCCGATTTCGGCGGAGAGGTCGAGCGGATCCTCAGCATGGTGGATGGCGTGGTCCTCCTGGTGGACGCCGCCGAAGGCCCCATGCCGCAGACCAAATTCGTCACCGCCAAAGCGCTCGCGCTGGGGCTGCGGCCGATCGTGGTGCTCAACAAGGTCGACAAGCCCGAGGCGGACGCCGACGCGGCGCTCGACGCCGTGTTTGACCTGTTCGCCGCGCTCGACGCCACCGATGAGCAACTCGACTTCCCGACGCTCTACGCCTCGGGCCGCTCCGGATGGGCGGCGGCGGAGCTCGACGGTCCGCGGGACAGCCTGCGACCCCTGTTCGAGCTGGTGCTCGCCCATGTGCCGGAACCCGCGCAGACGGCCAATCGCGAAGCGCCTTTCCGGATGCTGGCCACCACGTTGCAGGCCGATAATTTCCTCGGTCGCTTGCTGACAGGTCGCGTCGAGAGCGGATCGCTGCAGGCGGGGAGCACGCTGAAGGCGCTGTCTCGCAACGGCTCGGAGATCGAGAAATTCCGCGTCTCCAAGATTCTGGCCTTTCGCGGCCTCGGCCAACAACCCATCGACCGCGCCGAAGCCGGCGACATCGTCGCTCTGGCGGGCATGTCGAAGGCCACAGTCGCCGATACGCTGCTGGACCCGAGCCTCGACACGCCGATCCCCGCCCAGCCCATCGATCCGCCGACCATCACCGTCACCTTTGGGATCAATGACAGTCCGCTGGCCGGCCGCGACGGCGACAAGGTGCAAAGCCGGGTGATCCGCGAGCGCCTGATGCGACAGGCGGAGGGCGATGTGGCGATCTCCGTGGCGGACACGCCCAGCGGCGAGGCCTTCGAAGTGTCCGGCCGCGGCGAGCTGCAGATGGGCGTCCTGATCGAGACCATGCGCCGCGAGGGCTTCGAGCTTTCCATCTCCCGCCCCCGCGTCGTTTTGCGCGATGAGGGGGGAGAGCGGCTGGAGCCCCTCGAAGAATGCACAGTGGATGTGGACGAGGAATACGCCGGCGCGGTGGTGGAGAAGCTCGCCCAGCGCAAAGGCGAGATGACCGATATGCGGTCCTCTGGAGGCGGCAAGACGCGAATTATAGCGCTGGCGCCCTCTCGGGGCTTGATCGGTTATCACGGCGAATTTCTGACCGACACCCGGGGCACCGGCGTTCTCAACAGAGTTTTCCACAGCTGGGCCCCCTATAAAGGGCCGATCCCCGGCCGCCGTCGGGGCGTGCTGATCTCCATGGAGAACGGCGACGCCGCGCCCTATGCGCTCTGGAACCTCGAGGAGCGCGGCCGCCTTTTCATCGGCTCCGGCGAGACCTGCTATGAAGGCATGATCATTGGCGAGCACAGCCGGGACAACGACCTGGAGGTGAACCCGCTGAAGGGCAAGAAGCTCACCAACGTCCGCGCCTCCGGCAAGGATGAGGCGGTGGTGCTGACGCCCCCGGCCCGGCTCAGCCTCGAGGAGGCCATCGCCTATATCGACGATGATGAGTTGGTGGAGGTGACCCCCAACCACATCCGCCTGCGCAAGCGCTTCCTCGACCCCCATGAGCGCAAACGCCGGGCGAAGCAGGCGGCGTGACGCCAGCCACCGTTTAGTCGGATCCGGCTGCGGCTCCTGAGCCGTCATACTCCGGGCACGATCCGAGGGTGATCTCCGCGCGTCGGCGGGGATCCGCCCTTGGAGGACACAGACCATCATGGACGTATTTCATCTGCGGGCCGGCGCCCTCGCGCTGCTGCTGGGCGCGGTCGCCTGGTTCGCCTCGCCCCTCACCCTAGCGCAGGCGCAATCCGGCGCTGAGGCGGAGCAAGCCGAAACGGACCAGGCCGCGCCGGAGCAAGCGGAAACGCCCGCCTCGGCTGATCCGTTGGAGCCCACCGCGTCCCTGGTGGCCATCCCCGGCACCATCGTCGCCCTTGCGCCGCCGCCTGGTTTCGAATTGTCCGACGCTTTCAGCGGCTTCGAGAGCCCGGACGGCGCGTCGATCCTAGTCAATGAGCTGCCCATCGCCGCCGCCGTTGAGCTCGACGCCGTGTTCGCCGATCTGGAGAGCGCCGCCACCGCCTTCGCGCCAAGAGGCGTGACCCTCGACCGCGCCATTACGCTGGAGGGGCCCGGCGCCGATGACCTCGATCTCGCCGCCAGCGACCCGAAGATCTACGCAGGCACGCAAACCCTGGAGCTCGGCAGCTTCCAAAAGTGGATCGGCGTCTACAAGGGCGCGTCCCTGGTTCTCGTGACCTTCCAAGCGCCCAGCGAGACGCCGGTGGATGAGGCCGCGCTGTCCAAGGCCTTCGCCTCCGTGCGCCTGCGCGCCGCGCTTTCCGAAGAGGAGCAGACGGCGGCTCTGCCCTATGAGCTCAGCGACACCGGCGATCTCCGGCGGGTGGCGATCATGCCGAACGGCGCCAGCATCTACACGATCGGCCCGCTCGACGTGGACCCGAGCGCGCTGCAGCCGATCCTGATTGTCGCGCCGTCGCTCGGCCAGCCCCCCATCCTCCCCGAAGATCGGGAGCAACTCAGCCGCCAGATGTTGGATGATTTTCCTAATTTCGACATCGCTGAAATCGAGACCGCTGAGGAACGCGAGGTCGACGGCGCCCCCGGGTTCTTTATCCAAGCCCTCGGCCGCGATACGGATCGGGACCAGGAGATGCGGGTGCTTCAGCTAACGCGCTTTGGCGCAGAGGGGGGCTATCTGCGTCTCGTGGCGCAGGCCCCGACCGAGAGCTGGGCGGAGGCGGAGCCGTCCTTCACCGCGTTGCTGGGCGGGCTGACAATGAAATAAGCGAGCCCGGCCGGGTCGCGCTGAGGGGGACGGATGGCGATGGGCGAGAGCGAGGGCAAAAAGGACGTGCTTCGGGAGACCGATGACGACGCGCGCCGCCAAGGTAAAGCGCTGATCCGCACGGCGCGCTTCGGGGCGCTGGCCTGCCTAGAGCCAGGCTCCGGCGCCCCCTTGGCGAGCCGCGTCGGCCTGGCCGCCACCATCGACGGCGCGCCGCTGTTCCTCATCTCAGAGCTGTCGTCCCATTTTGGCGCCCTCGAGGCTGATGCACGCGCCTCGCTTCTCATCGGAGAGCCCGGCCGGGGCGACCCGTTGGCCCATCCGCGCATCACGGTGATCGGCCGCGCCGAGCGTATCAGCGACGCCGACGCGAGGGAGGTGGCGAAGGCGCGGTATCTCGGCCGGCACCCAAAAGCCGCGCTCTACGCCGATTTCGCCGATTTCGCCTTCTGGCGGCTCCGGCCGGAGCGCGCCTCCCTCAATGGCGGCTTCGGCAAAGCCTATGCGATGTCGGCCGAGGATCTGGCGACCCCTTGCCCCACCGGCCTCGAGGCCGGCGAGCCCGGGGCGACGGCGCATATGAATGACGATCATCTCGACGCGGTGGCCGATTACGCCACGGCGTTCCTCAAAGCCGAGCCCGGCGCTTGGCGCCTCGCCTCCATCGACGCGGAAGGTTTGGACCTGATGCTCGGCGAGCGCATTGAACGCCTCTGGTTTGACGCGCCCCTGCAATCGGCCGGCGCGCTGCGCGCCAAGCTCGTGGACATGGCCAAAGTGGCGCGCGCGGGCTGAGCCGAGCACGCGCCCGAACGTTACTCCGCCGGCTGCCGCTGCGTCAGGATCTCGGTCTCAATGCCATCCAACTCGATGTCATTGATCGCCTTCTCAAACGCTTGAAGCCGTTTGTGGATCGACAACAGCTCAACGATGGTCGACCAGGAGTAGACCAAGAACTGAAAAGACCGCTCCACCCTATCAAAGGTGCGGGCGATTTGCTGGAAAACCCCAAGCGTTATTGCGCCAGCGATAATACTCGGCGCCATGGCGAAGAAAGGCACCAACACGCCGACCTGCAAATAGGTGATCCGGGCGACGTCAAAGTACACAAAGTGGAAGTACTTTTGAAAATGTTGATAGCGGACGCCCTTGTAAAGCCCGGACAGTTCCTCGGGCTTGGCGCGTCCAATGTCATCCTCACCAATCACCAGCTCTTTTCGATACGCCGCTTCTTCGCGCTGAATTCTGAAAAAGATGCCAGGCAGCTTGATGCCCACCGCCATTAACAGCGCGGTTCCCCCGATGGACCAGGCCAACGCGATCCACACCAAACTCCCGGGGATCGCGCCGATCACGGGCACATCCGTCAGCTGCTCAGACAGCACCCAGAGGATGGGCAAGAAGGCGATCAGCGTCATGAAGCTGTCGATGAAACGGTCCCCGAGGCTTTGGGTGATCTCCGCAAAGCGCATGGTGTCCTCTTGCACCCGCTGCGACGCGCCCTCAATCCGTCGCACCTTCGGCCACACCGATACGTAGTAATCATTCATCGCGGTGCGCCAACGAAACACATAATGCGAGATGAAAAACCGCAGGAGCGCGCCCAAGATCACCAGCGCAAGCGCTATCACAAGAAATTCATTGAGCAGGCTATAATACTGATCCTCACTAAAATCTTCAGATCCTTGCAAGATGTCCTGAATAAGATTGTAAAACCGCCTGATCCAGTCCAGCAGGACCACATCCAATTGCACTGAGACCCAACCAAAGAAAATAATCGCCGCAGACCCGATGACTGACCATTGTTCCCACTTATGGGGCGAAAGGCGCATCCAGGCGACGACGAACAGCGCGTAGACGACGATCTTGTACTGGTAGAACCAGAACTGCGTCGCCCATGCGGTGGCGTCGGCATGGGCGGCGGCCACGGCCTCCTCCGCACCCTCGGCCAGCGCCTCCGGATAGCCCCAACCAAACAACCCGCCTAAACTGAGAGACGGCCCGAGCCCCTTCATCAGCCCGAACCAGGCCACGACGCAAAACCCCGCGTAGAGAACAAAGGAGCCGAAAAACAATTTCGGCCGCGGGAAAAACGAGTGGAACACGTGGAAACCCCGGATGCGCCGGCGGCGGGCGCCGCATCGGCAAAAGCGTTGCGAGAGGCTAAGCCGCGGTCCCGTCTCCGGCAAGACGCAGGAACGTGAGCGTGGCGTGTCTCTTCGCCCAGCGCGCCCATTGGCGCGAGGCTTGCTGGCTTCCATCCCCGTGAATAATTGCCGAGGGATGGAACGCATGGGCAGCGAGGGTGAGCGCGGCGAGACGCAGGGGTTAGGAAAAGGCGCGCCGTCCGCCGATGATGGGAAGGCGACCGACGCGCATGTGGGGCAGCGGTTGCGTCAACGCCGTTGGATGCTGGGCCTGACCCAACAGCAGGTCGGCGAGCGCGTCGGCATCAAATTCCAGCAGGTGCAGAAATACGAGACCGGGCAGAACCGGATCAGCGCCAGCCGCCTATGGGACCTCTCGCGCTCCCTGGAAGTGCCGGTGGGCTATTTCTACGAGGGCCTTGGGCCGACGCCGAGCGAGCAGCCGCTGGACGTCACAGGGCCGGCTGCCGATCCCATGGGAGACCGCGAATCCATCGAATTGGTGCGCGCCTACTACGCCATCCCAGAAGAGCCGCGCCGGCGGCTGTTTGAGCTGACCAAGGCCATGAGCGACGCCGCCGCGGGCCAGGGGGCCGATGGCGCGGCCCGCTCCTTCGACGCCGCCACCGAGACCGCCGAGGGCCCGGCCCGCGCGCTCCGTCTCGAGGCGGGCTGACCGGAGCCGCCCCGCCGCGGCGCGGCGCGGCGACGCTTGACCCACACCCCTGCGCGGCGCAGCAGGGGTCATGGCCACTTTAAGCACCCCAGCCGACCCTCTGGATCCAACCGACGGCGATGTCGGCTCGCTCGATGACGTCGCCCTCCTGGAAAGGCTGTGCGACGCGGCGCGCCCCATCGCGTTGCGGTATTTCCGTGGGGATCTGGGCGTTGAAAATAAGCGTGCGGAGGAGGGCGGCTTTGACCCGGTGACCCTGGCCGACCGCGCCATTGAAGCGCGCCTGCGGGATCTCCTCAAGCTGGGGCGCCCCGAAGACGGCGTGTTGGGTGAGGAGTTCGGCCGGGTCGACGGCCCCTCGGGCCGCCTCTGGGTGCTCGACCCCATCGACGGCACCCGCAACTTCATGTCCGGCTTGCTGAATTGGGGCGTGCTGATCGCGCTCCATGACGGCGCGCAGCCGATCCTCGGCGCGCTGGACCAACCCTACACGGCGGAGCGCTTCCTCGGCGACATGCGCCCGGGCGCGGGCGCTGCGCGTCTCACCCGCGGCGACCATCGCGCCCCGCTCCGCACGCGCCCCTGTCCCGCGCTCGAGCACGCGACCCTCTGCACCACAGATCCAAACCTGTTCTCGGACGGACCACAAAGGGCGGCCTTCGATCGCGTCGCCGCCCGCGCCAGGCTCACGCGCCTCGGCACGGATTGCTATGGCTACGCCATGGTCGCCGCCGGCCAAGTGGATCTGGTGGTGGAGGCCGGCCTGTCCGCCTATGACATCCAAGCGCTGATCCCGCTGGTGCGGGCGGCGGGCGGCGTGGTCACCAATTGGCGGGGCGGCGATCCAAGCTGGGGCGGCGATGTGCTGGCGGCGGGCGACGCCACCCTACACGCGGCGGCGATGGCGGTTCTCAACGACGCCTAGCCGCTTTGGCCGCCCCCACATCGCATGCCCCATCCCCCTCACCCAGCGCCGACGCTCGGCCGGAGCGCCCGGCGCCGCGTGGGGGCTCGAGCCCCCTCCGTTCGGAGCCGCCTCGCCCCGGTTGCAGCGATGGGTCGAGGGTTCGGGGCAAGGGTTTATCGGCTTGCCGACGCGCATCGCGCGCCCTTGCGCCGGGCGCGCAACCCGTCGATCCGGCGGGGGGATGGCTCGCGCCCCGCGGCGTAGGGGGGGCGCCGCCAAGGTCGCCACATGCCCGGTGATGCGGCCCGACGATCCGCGGGCGCCCGCCCTCGCGAACGGCGCGCCGGGGCCTCAATGGCCCCAAGCGGCGTACCCCCGTCGCGGTCTCGCAATCAAAGGGGGATATTGTCGTGCTTGCGGACGGGCTGGTCCTTCTTCTTGCCCCGTAGCGCGGCGAATGCGCGGGACACCCGGCGCCGGGTGTTCCTCGGCAGGATCACTTCATCGATGAAGCCGCGCTCCGCGGCCACAAACGGGTTGGCGAAACGCTGCTCATACTCCTGCGTCCGCTCGGCGATCTTCTCGGGATCGTCCAGTTCATTGCGATACAGGATCTCCACCGCGCCCTTGGCGCCCATCACCGCGATTTCCGCGGTCGGCCAGGCGTAGTTGATGTCCGCGCCCAAATGCTTCGACGCCATCACGTCATAGGCGCCGCCATAGGCTTTGCGCGTGATCACCGTCACCATGGGCACCGTCGCTTGGGTGTAGGCGAACAGCAATTTCGCGCCGTGCTTAATCACGCCGCCATATTCCTGCGCCGTCCCGGGCAAGAAGCCCGGCACGTCCACGAAGGTGAGGATGGGAATGTTGAACGCGTCGAGGAAGCGGACAAACCGCGCCGCTTTGCGAGAGCTGTCGATGTCCACACAACCGGCCAACACCATGGGCTGATTGGCCACGACGCCGACGGTGCGCCCTTCGATCCGCACGAAACCGGTGATCATGTTTTTGGCGAAGTCAGCCTGGACTTCAAAGAAGTCGCCCTCATCGGCCACCTTGGTGATTAGCTCGGTCATGTCATAGGGTTTATTGACATTATCCGGGATCAAAGTGTCTAGGCTCGGCTCCACCCGGTCCGGGTCGTCGCTGGTGGGCAGCACCGGCGCGTCCTCACCGCTGTTGAGCGGCAGGAAATCGATGAGACGCCGGGTCTGCACCAGCGCTTCGACGTCGTTCTCGTAGGAGCCGTCGGCCACCGACGATTTGGAGGTGTGCGTCTTGGCCCCGCCCAACTCTTCCGCCGTCACCACCTCATTGGTGACGGTCTTCACCACATCCGGGCCGGTCACAAACATATAGCTGCTGTCCCGGACCATGAAGATGAAGTCCGTCATGGCGGGGGAGTACACCGCGCCGCCGGCGCAAGGGCCCATGATCAGGGAGATCTGCGGCACCACGCCGGAGGCTTTCACATTGCGGACGAACACCTCCGCATAGCCCGCGAGCGAGTCGACCCCTTCCTGGATCCGCGCGCCCCCTGAGTCGTTCAGCCCGATCACCGGCGCGCCGTTCTGCAACGCGAAATCCATGATCTTGGCGATCTTCTGGGCATGCGTTTCCGAAAGCGAGCCGCCGAACACCGTGAAATCCTGGCTGAACACATAAATCAGCCGGCCATTCACCAGGCCCCACCCCGTCACCACGCCATCGCCCGCGACTTTGGTCTTCTCCATGCCGAACTCTTGGCAACGATGGGTGACGAACATGTCGAACTCTTCGAAGGTGCCCGGGTCGAGCAACAGTTCGATGCGCTCTCGGGCGGTCAGCTTGCCGTTCTTGTGCTGCCGGTCGATGCGGGCCTGGCCCCCGCCCAACCGCGCCTCGGCGCGGCGCGCCTCCAATGCCTCGATCACTTCTTTCATCTGCCACCCCGAAATCGGAAGAATGCTGCGCGTGCTATTGGCGTCGCCTCTAACCTAAATTGGCGCGGCGGCAAATCTCTGTTGACGAACCGGCCGCCCGCTTCCCCGCCGCCGCGTCCTCCGCTAGAGCCCCAAGAGGGGGCGATTGAAGCAAATCAGGCTGAGAAAGGCCGACGCGCGGGCGCGCGGCGGATCACCATGCGCGGCAAACTCATCTTCGTGGTCGGACCGAGCGGCGTCGGCAAGGACACCCTGCTGAACGGCGCGCGGGCGGCCTTGGCCGACGACCCGAGGTTTCACTTCGTCCGCCGCGTGGTGACGCGCGCCGAAGAAGCCGGCGGCGAGGATTTCGAGAGCGTCGACCCGGAGCACTTCGAAGCGCTCGCGGCCGCAGGGGCGTTCTATGTGAGCTGGTCCGCGCATGGCCTCCGCTACGGGGCCCGGGCGGCGCTGAAACACGAATTGGCCGCGGGGCGTAACGTCGTTCTGAACGGATCACGCTCAGTGGTGGCGGACCTTGCGGCGCTGGAGCCTAACCTCGATGTGATCCATATCGATGCGCCGGAGGCGCTTGTCGCCCAGCGCTTGGCCGCACGCGGGCGAGAAAGCGCCGCGGAGATCGAAGCGCGCCGCCGGCGCCCGAAATTCGCGGCGCCACCTGGGGTAAAGGTGGCGGAAATCTGCAATGACGCGGAAGTGGAGGAAGGCGTCGCCCGATTTCTCAAGGCGGTGCTTGGCGCCGCCCATCTGCCACTCACGCTCCAGCGCGCGCCCATTGAGCTGGCGCGCGAGCCGCTCTGCCTCATTCATCGGGACAGTCGCATTGTCGAGGTCGCCGCTTTGACAGACGCGCCGATGGTGGAGCTGCGCGGCGGCGATCGCGCCGTTTCCGCCCGACTGGGCCTCGTGAGCGACCCGGCGGTGGCCGCGCCGGAGGCGGCTGCGCTCTCCAGCATCGCCTTCGATCGCCTGGGCCTCGCAGAAGGCGCGCTGGTCACCGTCACCCGAACGCCCTCGCCGCGCTCCCGGGCCGCGCTCCGCAAGAAGGTAGGCGGCGGCGCGCTTACCGCTCCTGAACTGGAGCGAGTGGTCCGCGACCTGATGGAAGGCCGCTGCACCCCGGCGGAGACCGCGGGTTTTCTGGTGGCCGCCTCCACCAATCTCTCCTTCGAGGAGATCGTCGCGCTGACCCGCCTCCGCGCCGAAATGATGGAGCCCCTCCAATGGGACTATCCTTTGGTGGTGGACAAACACTCCATCGGCGGCGCGCCCGGGGGCCGTATCTCCCTGATTTTGACGCCCATCGCCGTGGCCCATGGCTTGGCGATGCCCAAGACGTCGAGCCGCGCCATCACCTCCGCCGCGGGCACCGCGGACACCATGGAGGCCGCCGCCCGGGTGGATCTCGATCGCGCGGAGATGCGCCGCGTGATGGCTGAGGCCGGCGGTTGCGTCCTTTGGAACGGGCGGATCAACCATGCGCCCCTCGATGATGTGATGCAGGCGATCACTCGGCCTCTCGGCGTGTCCTCCCGCCTGCTCGACGTCGCCTCGATCCTCTCCAAAAAGCTCGCCGCCGGCGCCACCCATGCGGTGATGGATATCCCCGTCGGCCCCGGCGCGAAGGTGGCGGACGAGGCTGAGGGCCAAGCGCTGGCCGATCTGTTCGAGAGGGTCGGCGCCGCAGTTGGGCTCACCGTGCGCGCCTATACCAGCGCCGGCGGCGCGCCGATCGGGCGGGGCGTCGGCCCGGCGCTTGAGTTGCGGGATGTGATGGCCGTCCTGCGCGGCGACGGGGACGCGCCAGGCGATCTGCGTGAAAAG
>JBCCTM010000054.1:0-13918 GCA_039198535.1 Pseudomonadota bacterium | reverse complement strand
CTTTGCGCGAGGCGTCGCGCTTGAGGTCTGCAGGAGCGCGGCGCGGCGTATCTTTGTTGCGCGAAAGAGGCGTTTTTCCTGTTCAAGCGGTGAAGGTGGGCGCAGGGCTGCAGCGGTGATGGACTTCAAACGCCGCTGGACGCGCGCTTTCGGATGATCCTGCTTGTAGGTAGTAAGGAAGGGGTCGTGATTTTTGTCTGTCCTGCAGCGACGACCAAACTTGAGAGGGAGCCGAACAGCGTTGCGATCTTGGCCTTTCGGAGAGGATTCTACAGCGTGCTCGGGCGGAGCAATCAAACTCGTCACAGAGCGACCCAAACGCCGTCTTTCATCAGCAGCCGGAGAACGAAATGAGCGCGGATAATTATCATCAACTCCGGGCGATCTTTCACAAATCGCCGGCTGAACGTGTTGGTCCTCCGATCCGTGAAGAGCTGTGGAAAAGGAGTATTGAGACGTCGCTGGACTTCGTTGAGCGGCATCTTTCAACGGCTCTTTGCTTCTCGTCGAGAAGCGAATTGCATGCATATGCGCTTACCAAAATGCCCAGGGAGGGACTTGTTTGTGAATTTGGCGTTTTCAAAGGTGATTCGATCAACGCGTTGGCGGATGCGTTTGACGTTCTTGATGATGATAGAGTGATTTACGGGTTCGACTCGTTTCAGGGGTTGAGCGAAGACTGGTCGGGTCACGGAGTTTTGGCAGGACATTTTAACCTTGAGCAGGAACTTCCGACTGTTCGGTCAAAAGTTCGGCTCATTAGCGGTTGGATTGACGAAACGCTCCCGGGTTTTCTCGCGTCCCACCCTGAGAGCTTTGCACTTACTCATATCGATATGGACACCTATACTCCGACTAAGATTATTCTCGAAAACATCGAAGATCGGCTGCGCCCCGGCTCAATAATGATATTTGACGAATTGATCGCCTATCCCGGATGGCAGCATCACGAGTATCGAGCACTGATGGAATGTGTCTCGAAGCCTTATGAATTTATTGCGTTTAGCGGGCATCATGCCGCTATCCGATTTATTTGAGTTTTTTAGCTGTGCATTCTCGTCCTAGGAAGCCGTGACCCCGGCGGAGGTCACAGTCCTCCCGGCGCCGCACGCTGCAAACCGACTTAGCTTACAGAGAAACGTCAAGCCTGTTCGCCCACATGTGAGACCCTCGGCGAACGGTCGGCACAAAAACTCGGAAATTATCTGTGTGATCTTTTTCGGCCGCCCCGGGGGAATGCACGACACTCAGGTGTAGAGCCCTTCGATCTCCGCTTTGTATTTTCGCTCAATGTTCGAGCGGCGGATTTTCATGGTCGCGGTGACCTCGTCATCATCATGGTCGAGTTCTTTGGTCAGCAGCGTGAAGCGACGGATCTGCGCCACCTGCGCGAGGCCGGCGTTGGCCCGCGCCACCTCGGCATCGATCAAGTCGCGCACCGCGTCTTGCTCCACCAGATTGCGGAAATTGGTGAAGGCGATGCGGCGCTCCTCCGCCCATTTGCCGACCGTCTCCAAGTCGATCTGGATCAGTGCGGCGACGTATTTCCGTTTCTCGCCAATGACGATGCACTCTTTGACATAGGGGCTCGCCTTCACGGCGCTCTCGATCTCCGTCGGCGACAGGTTCTTGCCGCCCGCCGTGATCATGATGTCCTTCAGGCGGTCGACGATGCGGTATTGGCCGCCCTCGGCGGGCTCCACCACGTCGCCGGTGTGCAGCCAGCCGTCGCGCACGGTGTCCTCTGTTTTTTCGGCCGCCTTGTAGTAGCCGGCGAACACCAACGGGCCGCGCACCAGCAACTCGCCCCGTTCGCTGATGCGGCACTGCGCGCCGAGTACGGGCGCGCCGACCGCCCCGAGCAGCGCCGTCTCGGGGGTTTGCGCCGTGACGACGCCTGACGCCTCCGTCTGCCCGTAAAGCTCGATCAGCGGCAAGCCGATGGTGCGAAAATAGCGGATCACACCGGGCGGAGCGGGCGCGGCCCCGGTCATGACGATCTCCGCTTTGCGCAAGCCGACGAAGTTCTGCAGCGCCCGGAACACGAGCAAATAAGAGAGCCCGAAGGCGAACCTGTCGCGCAGTGTCCATTCCCCACGCGGTTTCTCCGCGAGGGGCCCGCAGGCGGCCATGGCGCGCTCATAGATCCTCCGCCGCAGCGGGCCCGCCTCCAACATTTTAATATGGATGGACGAGTGCATCTTCTCCCAGATCCGCGGCACGCCCAGGAACGAGGTCGGCGCGATCTCGCGCAGATCTTCTTGGACGGTGCGTAGGCTCTCGCCGAAATTCACGACGCCGCCCGCATAGACGGGGCCGACGGTCGTGAAGATCTGCTCGGCGATATGGCAGAGCGGCAGATAGCTCAGATGCGTGGAGTGCGAGCCCTCGCTCAGCCGTTCCATCACCGCGGCGGCTTGCGCGCGGAGATTGGCCCAAGTGAGCATCGCGCCCTTGGGCGGCCCGGTGGAGCCGGAAGTGTAGATCATCAAGGCGACGTCGGACATGGACTGGTCGCTCACCCGCGCCTCGATCTCCGCGCTGTCCCGCCCGCGCCCCAGCGCTTCGACCTCGGCGAAAGTGATGATCATCTCATCGAGGTAGCCGCGCAGGCCCTTCGGATCGATCACCACGATCTTGCGCAGGCGCGGCAGCTCGGCGCGCGCCTCAAGCACTTTGTCGGTCTGCTCCTGATCCTCGCAGACGATGATCTCCGCCTCGGCGTGCCCCACCACATAGGCGACCTCCGGCGAGGGGCTGGTGGGGTAGACGCCCACGGTCACCGCGCCGACCGCGCCCGCGCCGAACTGCGCCAGCACCCATTCGACGCGGTTTTCTGACAGGATCGCTAAATGCCCGCCGGGCGGCAAGCCGAGGCTCTCCAGCCCGAGGCCGAATGCGCGGGCGCGCTCCCAATACTCCGCCCAGCTGAGCGGCGTCCAAATGCCGAAATCCTTTTGCCGCAGCGCTGTGCGACGGGGCGTGTCGACGGCGCGCTTGCGCAGCATTTGCACCATGGAGAGGGCGGGGAGATCAGGGGGCATGGTCAAGGTCTTGGTTCGGGCTCAGGACAACCAGCGCTTGCGGCGCTTATAGTGTTTGACGTCGCGAAAGCTGCGGGCGGCGCCGGCGTCGCCCATGCCGAGATAGAACTCTCGCACATCCTGGTCTCGCATCAGCCGCTCCACAGGCCCGTCGATCACGACGCGGCCCTGCTCCATGATGTAAGCGTAGGAGGCCAAGGCGAAGGCCATGGCGGCGTTTTGTTCGACCAGGAGGATCGACGCTTTGGTCTCCGCATTGATGCGGGCGAGCGCCGTGAAGATTTCCTCGGTCAGCATGGGCGAGAGGCCGAGCGACGGTTCATCCAGGAGCATGAGTTTGGGCCGGGCGACCAGGCCCCGTCCGATGGCCAGCATCTGCTGCTCCCCGCCGGAGAGGTAGCCCGCCAGGCCGCTGCGGCGCTCCCGCAAGCGGGGGAAATAGTCATACACCCGCTCAAAATCCGCGGATGACGCGTCGCGCCGCGTGTAGGTCGCCGCGACAAGGTTCTCCTCGACACTCAAATCCTCGAAGATGCGCCGACCTTCCATCACATGGAACATCCCCGCATGGACCAGTTGATGCGGTTTGAGCGTGGCGATGGGGCGTCCCGCAAAGACAATCTCGCCGGCCGTAACCGCCCCATCTTCGATCTCCAGCAGGCGCGAGATCGCTTTCAGCGTCGTCGTCTTTCCCGCGCCATTGGCGCCAAGCAGCGCCACGACGCCGCCTTCTGGCACCGAGAAGGACAGGCCGCTCAGGACTTGGACCGCCTTGTTGTAGACGACCTCGATGTTGTTCACCTGCAAAAGCGCGTCGCGGCTCGCCGGCGTCGGCGGCGCGCCATCCGTGTTCCTCTGGGCGGCGATGGAGCCGCTCATTCCGCGTCGCCGAGCGTGATCCAATCTGACACGGGCGTCATGCGCTGCGCGGCGAAATCCGCGCGGTAGATCCGACCGACCGGGATTGAATTCCCAGGGATCGAGATCGGCACGCCGATGATCCCGCCGGTGTCGAAATCCTCGATGGAGTTCAACGCGGCCTTCAGGTTGGGGCCGGTCAACGCCTCGCCGGCATCCAACGTGCGCTGCGCCGCCTCCACCATCAGCATCGTGGAGAGGAAACCCTGCATGTAGGCGGTGGTCTGGTACTCGGGCCGCAGGGCGCGGATCTTCTCCAGGATCGGCGCGTCGGCCGCATCGTCATAGTAATAGCGGTAGGGCATCACGCCCATGAAGCCGTCTGCGACCTCGCCCATGCCCATGACAATCTCGCTGTCCATGCTCCAGAAGGTGCCCATGAATTTGGAGGTCAGGCGCATCTGACGGGCTTGGTTCATGAATTCGGGGATCGGCGCGGACACATAGCCATGGAAGATCGTGTAGTCCGGCCGGGCCCGGCGTAGTTTCAGCACCTCCGTAGACACGTCGACCGAGCCCGGCGCGGTGATGATCTGGGTGGCGACCTCCAACCCGAGCTCCGCGGCCCGCGCCGTCGCGCGTTCGATCGGATCGCGGCCGAACTCAGTGTCTGAATTGACGAAAGCGACCTTCGCGCCCGGCTTCTCCGCGGCGATGTACTCCAGCAGGATCTCCACCATTTCCGCGTAGTCCGGGCCGGGGATGAACTGCAGCGGAAAGGCGTCGGGATCGTTGATCTCGGACGCGAAACTGGTGCCGCCCATGATGGCGGCGCCGTAGCGCTTCAGCTGGTCGTTGATGGTCTTCGAGAAGGCGGTCGAATCGCCGTAATAGAGATGCGGCTGATGCGCCGCGGTGATCTTGTTGAAGGCCGCCACAGACGCGTCGAGTTTGTAGCCGGTGTCCTCCGGCACGTAACGCAGCATCCGCCCGTTCACGCCGCCGGCGTCGTTGACGATCTTCACATAGTCGGTGATGCCGGCGTGGCTGCCCTGGCCGGCGAAGGCGAACACGCCCGTGAGCGGGATCGAGCCGCCGAGCACGATCTCGTCCTCAGAGGCCGCCGCTTGCCCCGTGGCGAGGGGGGCCGTTGCGGCGAGGGACAGGGTCAGGGCCAGCGCCGCTCTGCGCGAGAATGCGATCACGATTTCCTCCCAGGGGTTTTGTTCTTTTTTGCAATGGCGCCGCACAGCGGCCGCCGCGTCAATTCCGGAATGGCCAGAGATGGAAGAAGCGTCTGATGCGGCGCCAGATCTCGGCCAAGCCCCGGGGCTCGAAAATCAAAAAGCCGACGATCAGCGCGCCGAACACGATGGTGCGCACCGGCGACAACAGCGTGATGGCGTCTGGATAGAAGGGCGTGACCCACCCCGCGGCGATCTTCAGCGCTTCCGGCACCAGGGTCATGAACACCGCGCCCAGGATCGCGCCGAGAATGGATCCCATGCCGCCGACGATGATCGCCGCGAGAAAAAAGATCGACATCGACAGCGGGAAGCTCTCCGGCGTGACGACGCGGAAGAAATAGGCCCAAAGCCCGCCGGCCACGCCCGCGTAGAAGCTGGAGAGGGCGAAGCTGATCAGCTTGTATTTGAGCAGGTTGATGCCGAGCACTTCGGCGGAGATGTCGCGATCGCGGATGGCGATGAACGCGCGGCCGATGCGCGTGCGGAACAGATTGGTCGCGCCCAGCACCATCAAGGCCGTGACCGGCAGGATCAGCCAGTAGAGCTCGGAGGGTTGGTCGAGCGCGATCCCGAACACCGTGGCGGGCGGCATGGCCAGCCCCTGCACGCCGCCGGTGACGCTCGACCAATGCTGGAAGACGAAATGGAGGATCACCGAGGCGGCGATGGTGGCGATGGCCAAGTAGAGGCCTTTCACCCGAAGGCTTGGCGCGCCCACGAGAGCGCCGACCATCGCCGCCGCCATCCCCGCCATCAGCAGGTTGAGCCAAAAAGGCGTGCCCAGATTGATCTCCGCATACGCCACCATGTAAGCGCCGACGCCCATGAACGCCGCCTGACCGAGGCTGACGAGGCCCGTGTATCCTGTGAGAATGTTGAGCCCGGTCGCGGAGGCGACGTTGATCATCGCCAGGCAGGCGAGATAGACCCAAAACGGCCCGGCGACGAAGGGAAAGGCGAGCAAAACCAGGGCGAAGATCGCCATGGCGACCTTCTGATCCGCGTTCTGCAGCAGCGCTTCATCGGCCGCATAGCTCTCTTTGGCCTCGCCGATCCGCATCCCTAGAGCCTTTCGATCTCGTGGGAGCCAAATAGGCCGTAAGGACGGATCATCAGGACCACGACGAGCAGAGAGAAGGTGACGACCTGCTTATACTCGCCCCCGAGATACGCGCCCGTCCACGCCTCAAGCAGACCGATCATCACGCCCGCCACCATGGCGCCGAGCACGCTGTCGAGCCCGCCGACGATGACCACCACCAGTACGGTGAGGCCGAACACGCCCATGGTGGTGGAGAGCCCGCCGATGGCGCCGACCAGCACGCCGGCGCCGGCGGCGATGACGCAGCCGATCACCCAGGCGAGCGAGAACACGCCCGGCACGTTGATGCCGACCGAATAGGCCGCCGCAGGGTCGGCGGCGGTGGCCCGAAGCGCGACGCCGCCGCGCCAGTAGCGAAACAGCACAACAAAGATCGCCACCACCACCGCCGCGGCCGCGAACGCCGTGGCGATTTTGGCCGAGAGATAAGCCTCGCCAATGAACAACGCGGAATTCGGCAGGAACTCCGGGAGCCGCACCGGCGCCGGCCCCCAACCGAGCTCGACCAAGCCCACCAGGATGGAGCCGAGCCCGATGGTCAGCATGAACACGCTGATCGGGCTCTCGCCGAGCATGGGGCGGATCATCGTGCGCTCGATCACCCAGCCGCTCGCCCCCGCGCAGATCAGCGTCAGCAGCAGGGCGAGGGGCGTCGGCAAGGCGAGGCCCGCGGCGAAGCCGAGAAACACATAGGCGCCGAGCATGAGGATCTCGCCGATCGCCAGGTTCACCACATGCGTCGCCTTGTAGATCAGCACAAACGCGATGCCGGTGAGCGCGAACAGGCCCCCGGCCCCGAGGCCCGCCAGGGTGACTTCGGTGAAAAACAGCCAATCCATTACGCGCTCATCCCTCGAGCGCCGACGTCGCCGCCGGTGTCCTGTCGCGCCGCCTGGATGCGCGCGCGGAGCGCCTCCACGTCCCCGGCCCCGAGATAGGCTTCGATCACCTTCGGGTTCTGCGCGACCTCCCGGGGCGCGCCATCGGCGATCACCTCGCCAAAATTGAGCACCACCACGTGGTCTGAGATGTCCATGACCATGCCCATGTCATGCTCGACCATCAGCACCGTGACGCCCCACTCCTCTTTCACGTCGAGGATGAAGCGCGCCATATCCTCCGTCTCCTCCCGGTTCATGCCGGCCACCGGCTCGTCGAGCATCAGCACCTTCGGCCGCATGGCGAGGGCGCGGGCAAGCTCCACGCGTTTGCGCAAGCCGTAAGGCAGGGCGGCGACGGCCGCATGGCGGATGTGGTCGATCTCAAGGAAGTCGATGACCCGCTCCTCCACATCGCGACGAAGTTCCATTTCCTCGCGGCGGGCCCGCGGCGTGTAGAAAAGCGCGTCGAGGACCGAGGTGCGCATATGCGCGTGTCGTCCGAGCTTGATGTTGTCGAGCACGGTCATGCCTTGGAACAGCGAGATGTTCTGAAACGTGCGCGCTAGTCCGCGCCGCGCGCGCTCCGGCGGTTTGACGCCGGCGAGGCTTTCGCCAAACAGCGCGACGTCGCCGGCCTGCGCCTTGTAAAACCCGGAGATCGTGTTGAAGAGCGAGGTTTTGCCTGCGCCGTTCGGGCCGATCACCGAGGTCACGTCAGACGCCCGCGCTTGGAAGGAGACGCCCCGCAGCGCCTTGACGCCGCCAAAGGCCAGCGACGCCCCGCTGACCGCCAAGGCGACGTCCGATGCGGCGCTCTGTGCGCGCGCGCGCTTTTGCGAGCCGCTCTCGATCACCATACTCGGCCTTTCCCAGGAAACTCCTCCTCGCGCGCCTTCTCATGGGCGGCGTCGGCGCGTGTGTTGGCCCATCTCTGGCCGTTCGCCAAGGCGTAGCTTTTTTGCGAGCCGCTGGCGCGTTCCTGGTTCGCATTCTGGCGCGGAAAGTACAGCCTTCAGCCGGCTCGTCTGGCCTTTGGCGCGCGTTTATCCGCGAGGCGGTGAAGACCGTCCACGCGGAGCGTTTTTCGAGAGGACCTTTTCCGATCCGCGCGCCCACTCACGACGCGGCTCGCCCCGCGCTCTCCTGGCGGAAACGCCGCGGCGAGACCCCATCAGACCATCGTTTGAACGCCGTGGTGAAGTTGCCCGGCTCGGAGTATCCCAGGATGTCGGCGATCTTAGCGATCGGGAGCGTCGAAGCGCGCAGATACTCTTTCGCCTGAGCGAAGCGGGTCTCTTGCTGCAGCGCAATGAAGCTCTCGCCCGCCGCATCCAAGCGGCGCCGGAGGGTGCGCGGCGACGTATTCATGGACTGGGCGATCGAGCCGATGTCCTGAAGATAGCCCGGCCGCTGCATCAAAGCTTGGCGCACGCGGCTCACCACATCCCGCTGGCCGATGAGGTCGGCGAGTTGGCGGTCGCATTCGCGGCGACAGGCCTCGAAGGCGGCGGCGTTGCGAAACGGGTTCGGCCGGTCGAGATCCTGATCCGCGATGATGATCTGGTTTCGTGGGCTGCGGAACGCCACCGGACACTCGAAGAACGCCTCATAATCGCGGGCGCGCCCCTGATCGCCATGGGCGATGGTGACCTGGGCCAGCGGCGCGCGGCCCTGCAAAGCCACGCGAAAGGCGTACACGGTCGCCGCCAGGTCCCGATCGGAGAAGAAGCGTTGCAGCGCGGGTTCGAGCTTTACGCTCGGCGCGTTGAATTCGAGAATTCCGAAGCCGTCTGTCTCGCGAAAATAAGGCGTCTGGAGCGTGTAAGCCAAATGGCCGTACTCGCCGACGAAACGGAGCGCGCGTCTCTGATCCGGCGCGCATAAGTTCGCGAGGCCGAACATCCCATACGCCTGAGGCGGGAACATCTTCGCCATCTTCAACCCCAGGAGCGGGTCGTTCACAAGCTCCAGCAAGCGCCGGTGAAACGTCAGTTGTTGGTGCAGGTTGAAGGCCGCGTTTTCATCGCTGAAATCCTGGGAGACGCGATCTTGAGAGGAGAGGTCTTGGGAGAATTCGTCCCAGAGCGCGTCGGGTATTTGGAAGCCGAAATCAGGGGCGAGCTCCCGAGCGATACGGAGTACGGCGCGATGATGGTCGATGGAAAGCGCGTCCGTCGATGCGCGACCCCGCGACGCTGTCGGAGCCAGCGCAAACTCGGACGCTGAGCCGTTGTCTCGTTGGGGCGAAGAAGAGGTCATCGGCGTAATCCTGCGCAAGGGCTGGGCGGTCGCCGTGGATTATGGCGGCGCGCCCCGCCGCAATGGCCGGCGTCGAGGCTCCTAACCACTGGTTTGGAATGCGATTGGCTCCAAAATCAATGCTGTTTGGCCGCAATTCAAAAGTTGTTGTCCGTGACACCCATGGTGCGTCGAGCGGCTGCCTGTTAAGAAACCTTCGGAGCCGAGCATGCGCGCGCGGCGGAAGCGGAGGATCGCAGCCATGAACGCCATCGTGGGCCAGGAGGAATTCAAAACGCCGGGAGCCTGGAGCCAGGAAGGACGGTCCCCGCGCGTGGCGGTAATTGGGTCTGGGTTTTCGGGCGTGGCCGCCATCATCAAGCTTCGGGAGGCGGGATATACCGACATCGTCTGTTACGAGCGTCAGGACCGTCTCGGCGGCACGTGGCGCGACAATCGGTATCCCGGGCTGTCCTGTGATGTCCCGTCGCATTGGTACTCCTACTCCTTCGCGTTGAACCCGGATTGGTCGCACCGGTTTTCCTACGGGCCGGAGATCGCCGCATATCTGGATGACGTCGCGGAAAAGTACGACGTGAAGCGGGACATTCGGTTCAATACGGGCGTGTCCGATCTCACCTATCTCGGTCCGCAATGGCGCCTGACGACGGATAAAGGCGAGGAGGAGATCTTCGATCTGGTGATCGCCGCCACCGGCGTCTTGGTGAACCCGTCGACGCCGGACATCAAAGGCCTCGACAGCTTCGCCGGAGAAAAGTGGCACACCGCCCGATGGCGGGACGACGTCTCACTAAAAGGCAAGCGCGTCGCCATCATTGGGACGGGCTCGACCTCCTGTCAGATCGTCGGCGCCGTCGCCCAAGACGTGGCCCATCTGAGCGTGTTCCAACGCACGCCGCACTGGGTGCTTGGCATCCCGCAGATCAAATACTCAGCGGCGTGGAAGTTCCTTCTAAAGTACGTGCCCGGCTTGCAATATAGCGTGCGCCTGTCGCAGCGGTTTCAAACGGAACAGTTCATGGGCAAGGCGACGCTCGGCTATCGCTTTCAACAGCGGTTGGTGGAGTGGATCTGCCGGAGACAATTACGCGCCGCGGTGCCCGACCAGGCGCTAAGGGAGCGACTGACCCCGTCCTACAAGGCCACCTGCAAGCGGCTGATCATCAGCTCCACCTATTACCCCGCGCTCACCCGCGACAATGTCGACCTGGTGACCGAGGGCATCGATGAGATCACGCCAAAGGGCGTGCGCACGGTCGATGGGACGCTCCATGAGTGCGATATCCTGCTGCTGGCCACCGGCTTTCACACCACGGACTTCATCTTGCCGACCAAGGTGACCGGCGAAGACGGTCGTGATCTCGGGGCCAGCTGGGAAGGCGCGCCGCGGGCGCACCGGGCGCTGACCTTTCCGGGGTTTCCGAACTTTTTTATGCTCCATGGCCCCACCGGCGTGTTCGGCAACACCTCTTTGATCGATCTGGCGGAGTATCAGATCGGCTACATGATCGCCTGCATGGACAAGATGCGCGACGACAAGATCGCGTTGATCGCGCCCAAGCAGGAGGCGTATGACGCCTATAACGCCGCCATGGCGAAAGACATCGGGACGACCACTTGGGCCACCGGCGGCTGCGACAGCTGGTATCTCGACGCCTCGGGGACGCCCAACCTCTATCCCTGGTTGCCGAGCCGATATCGGCGGGAGATGCGAAAGCCGGAATTCGGCGAGTTCCGCATGGAGCGTGAAGTCGCGCAGACCGTCGCCGCCTCCTGATCATACAGCGGGGCCGCCGGGGGAGGGTTCGAGCGCCCGCCGCGTCACCGACATACAAGCCGCCGCTTGAGAAGCGCGCTGACGGAGAAAAACGATGTCGACAATACCCGCGACGATGCTGGCGATGCGATCGCTCATCGCAGCCGACGGTGGTCTTGAGATTGCGCTGCATGAGACATCGACGCCGGAGCCAGGGCCGGACGAGGTGCTGGTCCAAGTCGAAGCGACGCCGATCAACCCGTCGGATCTGGCGATGATGTTCGGTTTACCGGATTTGTTGGGCGGGGCGCAGGGCGCGCGTGACGGTCGAGCGAGCTTGCGCGGCCAGTTGCCCGAAGCGGTGATGCCCGCAGTGGCGGCTCGGGTGGGGCAGGCGATCCCGCTCGGCAATGAAGGCGCGGGGCTCGTGGTGAAGGCCGGCGCAAGCGACGCGGCCCAAGCGCTGCTCGGCAAGCGGGTCGCCACCTTCGGCGGCGGACTCTACGCGCAGTATCGCCTGGCGAATTTGGCCACGGCGATCCCGTTGCCCGACGATGTGTCCGCCGAGGAAGGCGCATCGTCTTTTGTGAACCCGCTCACGGTTTTGGGCATGGTCGAGACCATGCGCCGCGAGGGACACACCGCGCTGATCCACACGGCGGCCGCCTCCAATCTCGGTCAAATGCTGAACCGGGTCTGCCAGGCGGAGAAAATCCCGCTCATCAACGTGGTGCGCAAAGCGGAGCAAGCGGCGTTGCTCAAAGGCATGGGGGCCCAGCATGTGGTCAACAGCGCCGAGCCCGACTTCTTCGAGCAGTTGGTCGCCGCCGTCGCGCAGACCGGCGCGACGCTCGCCTTCGACGCGGTGGGCGGGGGTCCGTTGGCCGGACAGATCGCGCTGGCCATGACGTCGGTCCAGAATGCGAAGCTGGGCGAGTACACGCCTTACGGCGCCCCGGTGAAAACCCAGGTCTACATCTACGGCCGCCTCGACTTCGGCCAAATCGAGTTTCCCGCCGGCGTCGGCTTTTTCTGGAACGCGGGCGGATGGCTGCTGTTTGACTTTCTTGAGAAGATCGGCGCGGAAGGCCAGGCGCAACTGGCGGCCAAGGTGATCTCCGAGTTGAAGACAACCTTCGCTAGCTCGTACACGGAGCGGATCTCACTGGAGCAGGCACTCGACCTGTCCATGGCGCAGCGCTATGGCAAGCGAGCGACCGGCGAGAAGTTTCTGATCTGTCCCTAAGGGGCGGCCTCGCCGTCTCCCGGCTCCATCTGACACGCCTGCGAGCCCCAGGCTGTTGGGCTCGTCGCGCCGTTTAGCCCGAGGGCGGCAGCGCATGCTCGACGCCCCAGTCGCGCAACGCCATGAGAAGCGGCGCCAGTGCCTCTCCCTTTGCGGTTAAGGCGTACTCGACCTTGGGCGGGACGACCGCGTACACCGTCCGCGAAATCAGCCCGTCCGCTTCCAGCTCCCGCAGCTGCTTGGTCAGCGTGCGCTGGGTGACAGTCCCCGCTAAGCGCTTGAGCTCGTTGAAGCGTTTGGATCCATCCGTCAGATGATAGAGCGCCAGGCCTTTCCATTTGCCGGCGATCTGCTCCAGCGCCGCCTCCACGGGGCAGCCGTCGCTGCAATCATAGCGGTCGAACCGACTGCGCGACGCGGCGGGGGGCGTGACGGTATCCATGAGGTGCCTATGGGTCCAAATTGTGCGTACTTGCGCGCCTTTGCGCTCCCGACCACATGATCCGCGCTGTGTCGGATGTCAAAAGGGAGTGGGCGCGATGGCGTTGACGATTGTCGCTCGGATCACCGCCGCCGAGGGCCGCGCCGAGTTCGTGCGCTCCGAACTGGAGAAATTGATCGGGACAACGCGCGCGGAGCGCGGATGTCTCCAATATGACCTCCACATCGACACCACGCGGCCAGACGTATTCCTTTTCTATGAGACCTGGGAGAGCCGGGAGCTCTGGCAGGCGCACATGGCCGCTCCCCATCTCCAGGCGTACATGCAAGCGACCGAGGGCGCTGTGGCCGATTTCACGCTGCATGAGATGACCAAAATCGCATGAGCGATCCCCGCCATGAACTCCGAGAAGAACAAAGCATGAGAGCTGTCGGCTACCGGACTGCGGGCCCCCTCGACGGCGCCGGCTCACTGGTCGACTTCGACCTTCCCCGGCCTGGTCCGAGCGGCCGCGATCTGCTGGTCAAAGTGCGCGCGGTCTCAGTGAATCCGGTGGATACGAAAATACGCGCGTCGCGTGCGCCTGAGGGGGACGCCCCGGCCATTCTTGGATGGGACGCGGTGGGCGAAGTCGTCGAGATCGGCGATGCGGTCGGCGCATATACGCCGGGCGACCGTGTCTGGTACGCCGGCGCGATCGACCGGCCGGGCGCCAATTCAGAGTATCACTTGGTCGATGAGCGCATCGTTGGGCGGGCGCCGAGCACGATCTCCGACATCGAGGCCGCCGCCTTGCCGCTGACGACGCTCACGGCCCATGAGATGTTGTTCGACCGTTTGACTGTCGGGAACGCCGTGCCCGGCGCGGCCGAGGCGGTGCTGATCATCGGTGCCGCCGGCGGCGTTGGCTCCATCGCGATCCAGTTGGCCCGGGCGCTCACGAACCTCACCGTGATCGCCACGGCGTCCCGACCGGAGACGCAAAGCTGGGTCCGGGCGCTTGGCGCGCATCATGTGATCGACCATCGCGCGCCGCTGCCGCCTCAGATTCAGGCGCTTCAGATCGGTCCGCCGGCGTTTGTG
>JBCCTM010000053.1:0-14034 GCA_039198535.1 Pseudomonadota bacterium | reverse complement strand
GGGCGATGGAGATCCGCTGGCGCTCGCCGCCCGAAAGCCCGAGGCCCCGCTCGCCCAGCATGGTGTCGTAGCCTTGGGGCAGCGCGCTGATGAAGTCATGGGCCCGGGCCGCCTTGGCCGCCTGGCGCACGTCCTCATCGCTGGCGTCAGCCCGGCCAAGCCGGATGTTCTCCGCCACCGTGCCGCTGAACAGAAACACGTCTTGGAACACATAAGCGATGTGCCGGTGCAGCCCCTCGGGCGTCAGATCGCGCACATCGGCGCCGCCCACGCGCACCAGACCTTGGCTCGCATCTTGGAAACGGCCGAGCAGCCTTAGAATGGTGGATTTGCCGGAACCCGAGGGCCCGACCAGCGCGAGAAATCCGCCTTCGGGCACGGTGAAACTCACGCCCGAGAGCACCTCCCGCGGGCCATAGGAGAAGAACACATTTTCAAACGCCGCCGACCCGTCCGCCAAAGCGGCCTCTTGGGCCGGGCGCTCGATCTCCGGCGCGTTGCGCAGCTCATCGAGCCGGTCGAGCAGCTCCTTTTGTTTGAAGATCCGGTGGGTCACGCCGGGGATGGCGTTGAAGAGATCGCCGAAGCCATAGGCCACCGCCAGGAAGCCCGCGAAGACCGGCAGCGACACATAACCCGCGGCCGCCATGAACAGACCCACGGGGCCCAAAAGCAGCAGATGGCTCGACAGCAGCACCTGGGAGGACGCGCCAGGCAGCATCGCCATCTCGAGAAAGCGTTTCGCAAACCGGGCGACGTCGGCGAACGTGCCGCGCAGACGGCGGCTCGCTTGCTCGTCTTGGTTGAAGGCGCGCATGGTCGCGACGCCATCGGCCATCTCCGTGGCCCGCATCGACATCTTCGCCTGGATTTCCATGTAATCCGCCGTCGACACCTCGGCGTTGCTGATCAGCGCGCCCATGAGCCACACGCCCACCATGAGCGGCACGATCATCAGCAGCGCCAGGCGCCAGTCGATCAGCAGCAGCACCGACAGGGTCATCAGCGGCGCGATGATGGCCGCGCCGACCTCTGGCACCAGATGGGCCATGCCGTCCTCAAGAGACTCCATCTCGTCGATCATGGTCGAGCGGATTTCGCCCTTGGATTTCTCATCCGTGTAGCCGAGCGGCACCCGCGCGAGCTTCTCCGCCAGCCCGAAGCGCAAATCCCGCTGCGTGGCGAAAGCGACCCGATGGGACAGGTACGTCGCGAGGCCAAAACAGATTTTCTCAAGCGCCACGCCGGCGAGGCCCAGAAGCCCGAGGGTCTGGATCCACCCCCAGTCCGTGGCGGGCTCCAGCAGAGCCGCCAGCGTCAACGCCACCACCAAGTAGGGCGAGAGCGACAGCAACGCCGCGAGGATGGCGAACAGCACCGAAAAGAGCACCATGCCCCGGCGCCGCTTCATCAAGTCGAACAGCCGTCGGGCCATGGGGCCGATTGAATAATCCGCCGTGCGTTTAGGCGCGTCCGACGCTTGCGCCTCCGTCGTGGTCGCCGCCGTCATGTCGCCGCCTCACGCTTGGGATGCTGAGCGGAAACGGGGCAACAGACGTCCCGATCGGGCGCAATAGGCGTCATACTCCGCGCCAAATTGAGCGCGCATCATCGCCTCTTCATTGCCGACGCGCACCAGGTATAGCAGCAAAAACGCGACCGGCCCCGCCACGCCGGCGATCCAATTTTGCACGAAAAACGGCTGCGCAAAGAAGACGACCATCAGCGACGTATACATGGGGTGACGGATGTACTTGTAGACGCCCTCCGTGATCAAGCCGTGCCCTTCCCGAACTTCTAGCGTTACGCTCCAGTTCTTGCCGAGGTCGGCATGGCTCCGCCAGAACATGTAGTAGGCTGGGATCAACGCTAAGCCAGCCACAATCGGGAAAATGTCCGGCAGGCGGTAATTGGCGAAGCTGAACACGCCGGTCAGGAGATGGACCAACGGCAGGATCGCGGTGCCGAGCGAGACCAGGAACAGCAGGATTCGCTCCGTGGTCATCCCTGGCCGATCGGTGATCACGTTCTTCTCCGTCTCCGCCTGGTATGGCGTGCGGATGATGATCGTCATGATCATGGCGCCGACCCAGAGCAGCGACGGCCAGCCATTGATGTCCAGTCGCCACAGGACCGCGCCCAGGATCACCCCGGCGATCGCCAAATTCACCAGCATTCTGACCGTCGGCGACATCGTTTTCTCCTTCCGTCAGGGCGCGTCCGCACGCCCGTCGCTCTCTCATCTCAGCGCCGCTTGGCTGTTGCGGATCTCAGGCGCCGAGGCGCCATTGCGAGGCCCGCAGGCGGTTGTCCCAAAACGCCGCGTAACGCCCGCCGAGGGCCACGAGGTCGTCATGGGAGCCCCGTTCGGCGATGACGCCGCGCTCCAAAAACAAAATCTGATCCGCGGTTCGGATCGTGTGCAGCCGGTGCGCGACCACCACCAAGGTCTTGTTGCGGGTCAGGCTCTGAAGGCCGGACTGCACCGCCGCCTCATTGATCGGATCGAGCGCGGAGGTCGCCTCATCAAGCAAGACGATCGGCGCGTCTTTGAGGATGGCGCGGGCGATGGAGATCCGCTGGCGCTCGCCGCCTGATAGAATCGCTCCGCCCTCGCCCACCGGCGCCCCAAGCCCCCCTGGCAGGCGCGCCGCGATCTCATCGACCTGTGCGAGCCGAGCCGCCTCCGCCACCTCGGCGTCGCTGGCGCTCGGCCGGCCGAGGCGAATATTCTCTGCGATGTCGCCCTCGAGGAGATAGACGTCTTGGAACACGATTGAGAGCTGCGCCATGAGATCCGCAGCACGTCTCTCCCGCACATCCACCCCACCAATGCGAACCGCGCCGCCATCGGCGTCCCAAAAGCGGGCGATGAGGCGCAGCAGCGTGGTCTTGCCGGAGCCCGACGGACCGACCACGGCTGTCATGGAGCGCGCCGGGGCCTCGAAGGAGACGCCGCTCAGCACCGGGCGATCGGCGGCGTAGGCGAAGCTCACCTGGTCGAAGGCGATGTCGTCGCCCTCGGCTGGCTTGGGGTCTTTGGGCTCGGGCAAAACCGGCGTTGACAGCAGCGCGTCCATTTTGGCGACGCTGTTGGTGGCCATGCGGAGGACGGAGCCGATCTCCGCGGAGGAGAACATGGGCTCGACCAACCGCACGGTGAGCACCAGAAGCGCCACAAGTTCCGGCGCGTCGATCCGACCATTGAGCGCGAAGCTGACGCCCAGCAGCAAGATGGCGGTGAACGCGACCTGGATGACGATCACAAAGCCGGAAAGCCCGAGCCCCATGGTCAAAACGTGGCTGCGCGCGGCGTCCCGCTCCGTGGCGAGCGCGGCGTCAAGGGCCGTGCTCTCCCGGTCGAGCTGTCCATAGGCGCGCATCACCGATTGGGCCTGGGCGAATTCGAGGATGCGGTTGGCGGCGACGACGGCGGCGAGGTCGTGGGCCTTGTCCGCCCGCTGGAGATTGGCCGCCGCCCAGCGATGGGTGACATAGGCGATCGGCGCGAAAGCCAGCGCCGTCAGCGCCAGCCGCCAGTCGAAGAACGCCATGCAAATCGCCACCGTCGCCGGCGTGAATATCCCCACGATCAGCGGCCGCATCAGATGCGCCGGCACGGTGATCACTTCGATCACGCCCTGGCTCGTGAGCCGCCCGAGGCGCCCGGTCTGCGAGACGTCGAACCAGCCAAGCGGCAGCTGGGCGATGTGCCGGCCGAGGCGCTCGAAGATCACGCCGGCCATGTTTACGCCGATCTTGTAGCCGCGCACTTGGCTGAAGAAGCGCATGACCCCGTAGAAGGCGGTGACGAGCGCCAGCGCGCCGACCATCGCCCAAGCCTCCGTCACCTCGCCGCTGAACAGATGGCGCAGCGCCGGGACCAGGAGGATAAAGCCGAGGCCGACCACCACCGCCTCGACGGCGATGGCCGCGCCGTTGCGCCGCAAATCGCGGGCGACCTCAGGCCCCGCGACCTCTGGAAGCCCGGCGATCATTCCGCCGCCTCCCCGAGCGCGCCTTCCTCCTGGCGGAGCGCCGACCACATTTTCGCATAAAGCCCGTCGGCGGCGATCAGATCGTCATGGGGTCCGATTTCCCGAATACGGCCTTGGTCGAGCACCACGATTTGATCGGCGTTGACGATGGTGCGGAGGCGATGGGCGATCACCAACACCGTCTTGCCCCGCACGAGTTCGGACAGCGCTTTTTGGATCTCGTATTCACATTCCGGGTCGGCGAACGCGGTGGCCTCGTCGAGCACCACCACGGGCCGGTCCGCCAAAAGCGCCCGAGCCAGCGCCACCCGCTGCGCCTCCCCTCCCGAGAACTGAGCGTCCGGACCCATCTCCGTCTGATAGCCGTCGGGCAATTCGCAGATGCGCTCATGGATTTGCGCCGCGCGGGCCGCCCGCTCGATCTCCGCCAGGCTGGCCCCGGGGCGGCCGAGGGCGATGTTCTCGGCGATGGTCATTTGCAGAAGCCGCGTCTCCTGGAAGACGAAACTCACCGCGGAGAACAGATCCGCCGTCTCCAAATTTCGGATGGGCGCCCCGGCGATGCGGATCTCGCCCTCGGTGCAGTCCCAGAAGCGGGGCAGCAGCCGGGCGAGCGTGCTTTTGCCCGATCCTGAAGGCCCAACCAGCGCGGTGATGCCGCCGGCGGGCAGCTCCAGATCCACGCCGTCCAGCACCTTCTTCTCGCCATCATAGGAGAAGGAGACGCCGTCAAACTGAACTGACCACTCTGGGCTGTCGGGAAAGCGCTGCGGCTGCTCGGGCGCGGGGAGCGTCGGCGTCTCCAGGATGTCGAGAATGCGCCGCGCGGCTTGATCCGCCAAAGTCGCCTGGTGATTGGCCGAGGCCAGGATGAAGAACGGACCCGCGAGGCCCGGGGCCAGGACGGCGAAGGGTAAGATGTCGGCCGCCGCGATCACGCCCCAGCCGGCTAAAGCGAGCCCCGCCGCCAGCACCCAGGACAGTGAGAAGATGGGCGAGAATAACAGATCGATGATCGACATCGGCCCGAGCGCGCCGCGGACCATGGCGTAAAACTGGTCAAGAAACGACTTCGCGCGACTGATGAACCGCGTGTGCGCGCCCTCGACCAAGCCGAAGGTCTTGATGACGGCGATGCCCTGGGCGAACTCGACGGACGCCGCGTTCACATCCGCCAGCGCCCTGTTGTAGAGGTCCATTTGCTTAGCTTGGTCGCCCATCATGGTGCTCATGGCGAGCATGCCGACAATGATCGGCAGAAGGCAGATCAGCGCGAAAACCCAGCTGACATACATCAGGTACCCGAACGCCACGAGCGGGGTGACGATGGCGGCGACCCGATTGGTATAGGAGTGGCCCACCAGATGATGCATCTCGTGGACATCGTCTTGGAGCGCCTTCTTCACACGGCCCGAGCCGATGTCGAGAAACCAGCCAAGGGGCGCTTTGCCGAGATGCGCCGCCATCTCGCGGCGCAGATGCAGCTGTAGATGCACATCGGCGATGTGCGTAACGGCGGCCGCCCCGGTCACGGCGCCCAGGCGCACCAAGAGAGCGACGGCCGCTATGCCGGCGATCAGCCATATCTGGGCCGGCTCATAGCCGCCCACGACGAGCAGCCGGCCGATCTCCGCGACCGCGATGAACGGGATGACGGCGGCCACCGCCGCGATCGCTTGGACCACGCAAGCGAAGTAGATTTGCGCGCGGACCGGGCGGATCAGCCTTGCGACGCCCATCAGACGCTCTCCCGCCGCGCCGTCATGGCGCTAGCCAGAGGAATACCGGGCTCGCGCGGGCTGTTTCGCCGGGAGGTATAGGGCGCGCCGCTCTCCATCGCGTCGACCTTCTGTCTTTGCGCGCCCCTGCCGAGGCGCGCCGCTGTTGAGGGCGCGTTTCTCTCGCGCCCGGTTTCTATGGATGCGCTTAGAAGCGCATCTAGAAGCGGAGCTTGCCGCCGACGCCATAGCGCCGAGGTTCGCCGCGGTTGCCAGCGACAATGGCGTTGCCGCTCATCGGGTCGGCGAAAGTGAAACCCGATTCCGCGTACTCTTCGTCGAGTGCGTTATCGACAAATCCGTAAATTGAGAACCGCTCATCATCATATCCGAGGCGGAAGTTCACCAGGCTGAAGGAGTCGACCGAGGTCGCGTTCTGCGGATCGGTCTGGCGCTCGCCGACGAACTGGTACTCCGCGCGCCCAAACAGCTCTCCGCTCGACCCCAGCACGTCGACCGGATAGACATACTGCGCCGCCAGGTTGAAGGCGACTTGGGGAGCGAACGGCACCTCGTTGCCCACCGCGATCGTCGGATCTTCGGACTTCGTGATCTCCGTCTCCAACAGAGCCACGCCCCCAGAAAGGGTCAGGCCTTCGGCCGGCCGCACCGTCAATTCGAACTCGAGGCCATACGTCTCCACGTCAAACGCGCCTTGTTCGAAGGTGAAGCTCGCCAGATCAAAGACCTGCAATTGCTCATCTACGGTATCGTTGAAGAACACCGAGGCGTTGAAATCGACGGCGCGCTCAAAGAGCGACCCGCGCACGCCGCCCTCATAGGTGAGGGTGAAGGCCGGGTCGAAGCTCTCCAACGATCCGCCCGTGAGCAGCCCAAGATCGGCGAGGTTGAACCCCCCCGCCTTCGCGCCGCGAGCCACCGTGACGTAGCCGGTCACGGTCTCCACAATGTCATAGCTCAGCGCCGCGCGCCCGGTGAAGAGATTGAAAGTCTCGTCTCCGGATACGGTGAGCGCGAACGGCCCAAATGTCGGCGGATTGGAGATGACCGAGTCGATATCGCGCTTCTCTCGCGCATAGCGTCCCCCCAAGACCGCACGGAAGCGGTCGGTCACCGGGATGGTGACCTCACCGAAACCGGCCAACGACGTGGCGATATAGTTTGTCGAATAATCGGCGTTAAACGCCGGCGGTCGGTTCACGAAGAAGTCGAAATCGAAGTCCGACCGGAACACATTGACACCAACCAACCATTGCCCGTCATCGCCGAAGGTTCCGTTCAAGCGAAACTCTTGAGTGAGCTGCGTGTCGTCATCATTGATGACCCGGAAGTTCTGCCCGGGATCGATGGCGAAGGCTGGCGGGATCCCGAGGAGAGCGGAGAGTTGGATCCCGTCCGTGTCGTCGTTCACCAGTTCGGTCTCATAGCCGAGGTAACCCGAGACGCTGGTGAATTGGACCGGACCGAAATCATGCTCGACGGTGAGACCGATGATTGTGTTCTCGATATTCACCGTCGGCTCGAAATCAACGAACGTCGCGGGGAACGTCGGATCGCCGACCACGCCGCCGGCCGGTCCGGTGTCGATGGTCCCGTAGCGCGCGCTGAGCTTAAACGTCGTGTCGGGACCCGCCCCCCAAATCAGCTTGACCGCCGCATTGGTCAGCTCTCGCCGACCGGTGTCGAAGCCAAGATTGAGATCCGGCGTGTCGCCCTCTCGATTTTCGAACTGCGCGGAGACCCGGCCGAACAACACATCGGAAAGAGGCCCGCTGGCGAGCCCGAGCACGCGGACTTGGTCAAAGTTCCCGTATTCCGCGCCAAGTTCGAATTTGACCTCATCGGTGGGGTCGGCGGTCGTCACACTGACCAGGCCCGCCTGCGCGTTGCGGCCGAACACGGAGTTCTGAGGCCCCTTCAGGATCTCAACGCGCTCGATATCGAAATATTCGAGATCCTGCGCCCGCACAGCGAGGGGAATGCCGTCGATGAAGACCGGTACGGAGGAATCGTCGCTCGACTGCGGGAAGAAGGATCCCACGCCACGGACGTTGGGGAAGTTGCCGATGACGGACCCAGAGTCGGTGTAGTTGAAGCCTGGCACTTCGCGCCCAAAGCTCCGGGCGTCGCGGATCCGATCCCGCTCGATCCGGTCCTCGCCAATGACGGTCAGTCCGAAGGGAACTTTCTGATCCGGTTCTTCGACTTTCCGCGCCGTCACGGTGATCGAAGGCACGACGACAATCTCAAGCGGCTCGTCGGCGTCCTGCGCCCACGCGGACCCGCCGGTCACGGTGAGCGCCGCCGCAATGGCTGTCGCGCCCCACAAACTAAACTTGGTCCACCCCATCTCAAACCCCGTCCTTAAAGACGGAGGCTCGCCCATTTTTGCTCGCGGACAACGCCGTTGGCTAGTTGTGAACAGCCCCCTTTTTCATCCACCCAAGGTCTGGCTGATGCAAAAACGTCGCCAAGTCAACGTGGTCTATGGCGACTTACAGGCGACGCGGCCCTTTGAGCGCCTGATCGTCATGGCTTGGCCGCCCTGCGTTAGAGAGGGGCGGGATCCCTGTGGCGAGAGCCGTCGCGCCGGACGGTCGGGAGATCCGTCTGTCACCGGTCCACTTCGTCATCGGGCTCCGCCTCTTCCGGAGCGCCAACATCCCGCGTCAACCGTTGCTCGGCGGGGGCGGAAGGCTGTCGGGTGAACCCTTTCAACCCCCCGAGCGGCTTTTCATCCCGCGAGATCTCCACATCGCTCTGGGCGTAGCACGTCAACAGCTCCGCAAGCGATCGAAGCGCGTGCATGTGGATGCGCTCATAGCCGTGGCTGGCGTCGACGCCGAAGGTGACCAGCGCCGTGCGCACGTCGGCCCCCGCTTCGAGCGCTGAGGCGCTGTCGGATCGGTAATGTTTGAATACATCTTTTTGGAAACGAATGTCGTGCGCCTTGCAAAGCTCGGCCAATTTCCGCGTGAGGTGGAAATCAAATGGGCCGGTTTGATCCGCCATGGAGATGGTGACGCCGAACTCGTCCGAGTTTTGCCCAGGGGCCGAGGTGCCATTGTCCACCGCCACCATGGAGGCGATGTTGGGCATCAATATCGACGCGGCGCCATGACCGACTTCTTCAGCGATGGTGAACATCCAATAGAGGTCGACCGGCAGAGAGGACCGCTCCGCAAGCGCTTTGATCGCCGCCAGCATCACCGCCACGCCGGCCTTGTTGTCGAGATGGCGGGAGACGATGAACCCGTTTTCGAGGAATTCGGGCTGCGGATCGATTGAAACGATGTCGCCGACCTCGACGCCCAGTTTTTCCAAATACGCCTTCGAGCGGCTGATGGCGTCGACCCGCAATTCGACATTCTCCCAGCGGATCGGCAACGAATCGACATCATCTCCATAGGCGTGACCCGAAGCGTGCAGCGGGAGGATGGTGCCGCGGAAGGCCCCCTTCTCCGAGAACAGCGTGGCGCGCGCTCCTTCGGCGAAGCGGGCGGACCAATAGCCGATGGGGACGAGCTCGACGCGGCCGTTCGCTTTCAGTGATTTCACCTGCGCCCCGAGGGTGTCGAGATGGGACACGATGGCTCGGGCGCCCCCGGGCTGCGCGCCCTTCATCAGGCCGCGGATCGCGCCGCGCCGCGTGAGCTGGAACTTGACGCCGAAGCGGGACAGTTCGGCGCAGACAAAGCGGACAATCGTGTCAGTGTAGCCCGTGGGGCTCGGGATCTCGAGCAGGCGGGCCAGCTGCTTCTGGAGATACTCCGTGTCGATCTCGAGCCGCGGCGGCGCTTCCTGCATCAGTTTGCTCCTGCTTTTCATTCAAGAGCTTTGCGCTGCACGCTTCGCGCCGGCTGCGGCATTGAGAGCGGAAACAGTAAGTCCACGAAGCGCTCCGCGGTCGGCTGGGGCTCATGATTAGCCAGCCCAGGGCGCTCATTGGCTTCGATGAACACATAATCGGCTTGGCAGGGATGTTTGATCATCAAGTCCACACCGACCACCGGGATTTCGATCGCTCGGGCCGCCCGGATGGCCGCGTCGATCAGGGCCGGATGGGTGTCCGCGGTGACGTCGTGGATCGTTCCGCCCATGTGCAAATTGGCGGTGCGGCGCACCTGGATCTCGACGCCCTCCTTCGCCACGCTGTCGAGGCTGAAGCCCGCCGCCGTCACGCAGCGCTCCGTCTCGGCGTCCAAGGGGATCTCGCTCTCGCCGCCGGTGGCGGCCGCGCGCCGTCGGCTCTGCCTCTCAATCAGCTGTCGGACGGTCGAGCGGCCATCGCCGACCACCCGGGCGGCGCGCCGCACGGCCGTCGCCACCACCTTGTAATCGATCACAATGAGCCGGAGATCATCCCCCTCGAAGCAGGCCTCCACAATCACATCCGGGCAATGCGAACGCGCTGCGTCGATGGCGGCGTCGACCTCCGCCCTCGTGGTCAGCCCGACTGCGACGCCGCGGCCTTGCTCGCCCCGCGCGGGCTTCACAACCACCGCGCCATGCGCCTCGAGCAGCGCGTCGACCGCGGCGCCATCATCGGCCGCGCATTGCGCGGGCGTGGCGACGCCAGCCGCCTCCACCAATCGGCGGGTGAGGCGTTTATCGTCACAGATCGACAGGGCGACGGCGGAGGTGAACTCGCTGAGCGACTCGCGACACAGCACCGAACGACCGCCATAGGTCAGCCGAAAATACCCCGCTTCCGCATCCGTCACATCGGCCCGTATGCCCCGTCGTCGCGCCTCATCGACGATGATCTGCGCGTATGGGTTCAGACCCTCGTCTTCCGGGGAGCCGGCGTAGAGCTTTTCATTGAAGGTATTCTTGCGCTTCACCGCGAACACTTGGACCCGCTGGAAGCCCAGCTTCTCGTAGAGCGCGATGGCCGTTTCATTATCGTGCAGCACCGACAGATCCATGTAGGCCGCGCCGATCGCTTTAAACTGATCGGCCAAACGCCGCACCAGCGCCTCCCCAATCCCCGCATGGGGCGCATGGGGGGACACCGCGAGACACCAGAGCGAGGAGCCGCCCTCAGGATCGTTGAAGGCGCGGCGATGGTCGACGCCCATCACCGTGCCGAGCACCTCGCCCGTCTCCGCATCCTCCGCCACCAGCACGGTCATGGCGCGGGCGTCCCGTTGGGTCCAAAAGAAATCCGGGCGAACCGGGGCCATGCCATGGGCGGCGTAGACGACGTTCACGGCTTCCGCGTCTCGCTGCGTGGTCAAGCGCCGGATGAAAAACGGGCGGCGCCGGCTCGGAGACAGGCCATGGGCGTGAAGATCCAGCCGATAGGTGTGCGATGGGTCGAGGAACAACTCCTGCGGGGCCAGGGAGAGCGCCACATGCGGGTCGCGCACATAGAAAGCGATGTCGCGCCGATCGGGCCCCTCCGCCCGCAGCTCCATGGCCAACTCCTCTGGCGTCTCGAAGGTTTGCGCGAAAATCAGGCGGCCCCACCCACAATCGAGGGAAGCGTTCGGTTTGGCTTTGGCCGTTTTGACGCGCAGAAGCGGACGCTCTGAGCGCGCTCCGCGGCGCGGCCGGCGCAGTTCACCGGCGCGCATACGCTGTGCTTCGGTCAAGATTGGATCCCCTGTGCCTGCAACCACATCTCCAAGAGTGCGACTTGCCATAACTCTGAACCGCGCAACGGCGTAATGTGTTCCTTCGGCGCGGCGAAAAGATTGTCTAGATAAGCTTCTTGAAAGAGCCCTCGACGGCGCGCGGCGTCGCTGAGGAGAGCCCCGCGGACCATGTCGAGGTTCGCGCCCTCGATGTATTTGAGCGCGGGGACCGGAAAATAGCCCTTCGGGCGGTCGATCACCTCCGGCGGCGTGACCAGGCGCGCCGCCTCCTTCAAGACGCCCTTACCGCCCTGCGCCAGCTTGTGTTTCGCGGGGATGCGACCCGCCAGCTCCACCAGCTCATGGTCCAGGAACGGCACCCGCGCCTCCAAGCCCCAAGCCATGGTCATATTGTCAACGCGCTTCACCGGATCGTCGACCAGCATGACGTTGGTGTCGATGCGCAGCGCTTTGTCTACGGGGTCGTCGGCTCCGGGCTGGGCGAAATGCGCTTGAACGAACGCCAAACTCTCATCGCGATCTGCGAGATACTCCGGCGCCAGATGCGCTGACAATTGCGCGTGTGAGCGGTCAAAGAAGGCGGCTGCATAGTCGGCCTCAGGAGAGTTGGAGTTTTCGAGCGGCGGATACCAATGATAGCCGCCGAACACCTCATCAGCCCCCTGCCCCGACTGCACGACCTTGATGGTCTTCGCCACTTCGCGGGACAGCAGGTAGAAGCCGATATTATCGTAGGAGACCATCGGTTCGGACATCGCCTTGATCGCATCGGGCAGATTGTCCCGCATCTCAGACGATGGAATGAAAATCTTGTGGTGGTTGGTGCCGTAGCGCTTGGCGATGAGGTCCGAGTACACGAACTCATCGCCCCGTTCGCCATTGGCGGCTTCAAAACCGATCGAATAGGTGGCGAGGTCGCGCTGCCCCTCCTCCGCAAGCAAGCCGACGATCAGCGAGCTGTCGACGCCGCCCGACAGCAGTACGCCCACCGGCACATCCGCCACCATGCGCCGCCGGACCGCGACGCGGAGGCTCTCCAAAACCATGTCGCGCCACTCTTCGGCGGGGCGCTCCGCATCCGCCCGAGACCGCTCAAAGCTTGGCCGCCAATAGACGTGCTCTTGGGCGGCGCCGTCGGAGCCAATGGTGCGGATCGTGGCCGCCGGCAACTTACGGACGCCGTTTAAAATAGTGCGGGGCGCGGGCACGACGGCGTGCCAACTCATGTAATGATGCAGCGCGACGCGATCGATCGACGTGTCGACGCCGCCCGCCGCCAGCAGCGCCGGGAGGGTTGAGGCGAAACGCACCGCGCCGTCGCCCTCGGCAAAATAGAGCGGCTTGATCCCGAACCGATCGCGAACGAAGCTCACCTCGCCCGTCTCCCGGTCATGGATGGCGAAGGCGAACATGCCCAAAAGCCGCTCGACAGAGGCCGGCCCCCATTCGCGCCAGGCCTGTAAGATCACCTCGGTGTCGCCCGTTGATGCGAAGCGCCGTCCGGCCGCCTCGAGCTCCTGGCGCAATTCCTTATAGTTATAGATGCACCCATTGAAGGCGATGGTCAGGCCCAACGCCGTGTCGACGAAGGGCTGCGCCGCCGCTTCGGATAGATCGATGATCTTCAAGCGCCGATGCCCAAAACCGACGCGTCCGCGGACGACAATGCCAGCTCCGTCCGGGCCCCGCGGCGCCATCGCCTCGGCCATGCGCTCGATCGCCGCCGCGGAGGCTGTGCGATCGCCGAACGCCACCTCGCCGCAAATTCCACACATTCGCCGTTCCCCTCTCAGTCCTCAACCCGGGCGCTGTCTTATTGCAAAGCTTCACCAAAGTCGAATGGAACGAGCCGAGAAGTTATCGAGCCTCAAAATGCCGAGGAAACTCTACGGCTCGAGCAAAGTTCGGACACATATCGCCGTGTGCCTTCGCCGGAATACTACCGTCTCACTCCAAAACATTTTTTGGTGACACGTCCTACGGCTCAGACACAAAGCATCGGACCGCGGCGTTTGAAGATCCGGGGTACGCTGGAGCCGTCGGTCAGGAACGCCGCCCATGCGCCGCGCTTTGTGAATGAGACAAGTCGCCCGCGCCGCCAGCACGATCGTGAACTGTTTTTACAAAGGCTTGCCGCATACGGCCGAGAGGGCTGTCAGATCACGCGGAAAACCCCAGAGGAACCGTCTGTTCAGAGATGGTCCTAACCCCAGCTCCTTCGCCGAATGGACGTCGCTGAAGCCATCGCCCACGGCTTCGGCTCACGCTTGCGAGACCGGTGCAGCGAGGCGGCCAACGCCGAATGGCGCGTGGCGGAAGTGCGCCTCGCCCATAGCGTCGGCGGCGGCGCCGCGCGCTGGGGCCGCCCGCCTAGTTCACCTGCCGCTCACGCCCTTGCCAATAGGGCGCGCGCAAATCGCGCTTCAGGACTTTGCCTGCGCCAGAGATCGGGAAAGGCCCTTCGTGGAACTCGATGCTGCGCGGCTGCTTAGGCCTTGGAGCGATGAAGCCGTTAGCGAAACTGTTAGGGATCGAAATGCGAAGCGCGACGATCATCCGTAAGCCCTTGAAATGGCGAGGAAGTCGGGAGAAGCTTCGAACTCTCAGGGCTCTTGACGTTTCTTCGAAACGCCTGCCGACTGCAACATGGACAAAAGCTCCCACGTTTCTGGCGAAACGCGTTTGGCGGAGTGGAAG
>JBCCTM010000052.1:0-14102 GCA_039198535.1 Pseudomonadota bacterium | reverse complement strand
GGTGGGGGAGGCGGCGGGCTGCGCGCCGGCGAGCCCGTCTGCGCTTACTGCACCAGATTATGCGTGCTCAGCTCCTCGGCGATGGCGCGGTACGCTTCGATCAGCTCGCTGCCCGACGAAGCCTCATAGAAGAGGTTCGGCGTCGTCGCGCAGTCCCGCAACGTGGGGATCACGCCGCCGGGCGCTTGGAAGCCGACGCTGAACACCAACACGCCCTCGTCACGGAGGTTGTCGCAGAGCGCCAAAGCCTGGGCGCGGCTATCGCCATTGCCGACGCCATACTGCGTGTTGAACATGCCGTCGGTCATGATCACCAGCGCTTTGCGGCCCTCGCCCGGGGCCAAGGGCTTGCTGCCGGCTGGCCATACGGCGTCCCATTGAGACGACAGCAAATACCAGGACCACGCGATGCCAAGATGACCGGCCGTGCGGCCGCCTGCGGTGAGATCCTCCACGCGCTGACGCAGCAGCGCCTCATTATCCGTGAGCGGCAGGATCTCGGCCGGGTTGCATTGTAACGGGGTCCATGGGCCCTGGAAGGGATCCCGTGTCAGCGGCTCTTGCGCCGGCGGGGCGTCGCTGAACGCCTGATTGGTGGCGAGCGCGCGTTCGGCCACACAGGAATTGTCCACGGTAAACTGTCCCAGCGCCGTGTCGGCCACCCGCTGATCGGGGATCCCGGTCACCGCCTCCGCAAACGGACCTGCATTCACCGATGTGGCGTAGGGCGCGAAACCGATGCGCACATCGGCGCGGCTTTGGTTGAGGAAGATCGTGATCGCCTCGTTGACCGCCGCCTTCAAATTGGTGAGCCGCGCGCCCGCCATGGAGCCGCTGACATCCAGCATGAAGGTGATGTCCAACGCGTCAAAATTGATCTCGGACGCCGAAGCGCGGTCGATCTCAATGGCGCTGAGGCCGGCCGGCATGATGGTCGAGAAACCGCATGACACGGTGGAGGAGACCCGCGTCTCCACCCGGTCCACCGTCAGCACGGGAGCCGCGCAAGTGAGCGAGCCGTTCCGGCCCGCCTCGGAGGCTTGGATCTGCGCCTGAGCGAGCGCGGTGAGTTCCGCATCGGTCACGCCGGGCTGGAAAGCCAGCGCGCGTGTGGCGGCCAAGGTGGCGCTGTCGAGGGCGGATTGGATCTCGCCCCGCGCTTGATAGGCGCGCGAATACTCAATCGCCGCCGCCACGCCCAACAGGAAGATCGGCGCCATGATGACGAACTTGACGGCGATCGCGCCCTGTTCATCGTCGCGGAAACGTCTCCAAAACATCGCGCGCTCCTCTACAGGCGGGCCAGCCCACCCGCTTCGTAAACCCAGTATCGGACCAGCAACTTTCGCGCCGCACGAGAACCCCAAGGCGTATCCGCCAGGCTCAGCGCCGCCGGCCCCCAGCGGCCGGCGCTAGGGGCAGATATTGGCGCTGTTGGTGGCGAACTGTCCGGTGTGGACCACCTCGCGCGCGTTGCGCGGACGAAAGGACGCGTCGCTGCTCATCGTGAAGGTCTCGCCAATGATGAAACCGAAGGGCGACGTGTAGTTGAGCGACGCCTCAGCGAACACGAGGGTGCCGCCGAAAGGTTGGCCCAACGCTTGGGGTATGGTGTTCAGCTGCTGACCCTGCGCGTATCCCGGCGTCAGTGCGCCGCCCGCATAGCCATGGCTCCAAAGCACCGTGAAGCAGGCGTCGCCCGAGCCGTTCCCGCAGTCGCAGGCCAGCAACGACGTGATGCGCAGTTGGAGCCCTTGACCCGCTCCCCCCACCGGCTCCGTCACCCGCTCAGCCGCTTGTAAGACCGTGAGCGCCGCCGCTTCGTCGATGGAAGCGAATTGAGTGGACAGGTCGGCCGAGACGCTGGCCGCTTCGAACACCGAGGCGCGGGTCCACACCGCCTGGGTCACTTCGATGGCGCCCAAAAAGAAAATGACCAGCACCGGCAACGCGATGGCGAACTCAACCGCGATCACCCCCCGGCGATCACGCCGCGCCCGCCGCGCGCGATGGAGCGTCAAACGGACGAGGCGCGCGACCCGAGACGCGCGCCGCGCGCCGCGCTGCGGTTTAGGGGCAGCTGACATTGACAAAGTTCTCGCTCTTGAAGACGACCCCGCCGGTGACGGGAACAACGCCCGAGCCGTCGCCCAGGAAGGGAGTGAGGAGCGGATTGATCACAGCGTAATCGTAATCCGCGGTGATCAGGACCACGTCGTTGGCTTGCAAGTCGGAAAACTGCGCCACCGCGACCGCGTCGGCCCCGGGGCCAGCGGAGAAACGCGCCCGATCGATCGCGATATTCTGCTGACAGTTGAACAGGAAGCCTTGCTGGCAGACCCGTTCCCGCACGTCGGCGTCGGTGATGCACTGCGCTTGGCCGACCCGGATGTCCCGCGCCACATCCTGCAGGCCGACACGGACGCTGGTGCCGCTGAGGCTCACGAGCACGAGTTCAACAATGCCGAACAAAAGCAGCAGAAACACGGGGCCTAGGAATGCGAATTCGATGGAAATCGATCCATCGCGCCGTCGCCGCCAGCGGCCAAACCAGCCGCGACGGAGCGCACGCCCGCCGCCGGGCGCGCCGCCATCTTCGGAAGTGCTCACAGATCCGGTCGTCATCAGGCGTCCTCGCAGGGTCATCCCGCGAAGATCGCCAATGCGATTTAAGCTTCAGCTAAATAAGGAGGTTAACGCGCGAGCTGGCGTCTTGGCTCCGCAGCGCTCTCGCCTCATCTCTCGCCGCTCGCGTCAATCGCCCCGCTTCAAGAGCCTGGTCTTGTCCAAGCCTTCAGCGGCCACGGCGGCCAGATCATGGAGAATATCGGGGTCAGGATGTCCGGCGGAAACGGCTTGCTCCACCGGGGGCTTTAACTCCCATCATTCACAACGGACATCCGATTCGATCTGGGCGATCGCCGCCCGCAGCGACTCTTCCCGTCGCGCCGGATCATGCGCGTAACGGTAGATCCAAAGCTCGAGCATGAGCGACGCCGGCCGGACCGCCGACTCCATGCGCCACGCGCTGTCGAAGGCCTCGTTCAGCACCTTTAAGCCTTCCTGCCGTCGCCCCTTCGACAGCAAGAACTGCGCGGAGCGGGCCAGGGCGTGCGCATCCCTGGGATTGGCGTCCAAGGCCCGGCGGTAGAAGCTCTCCGCCTCGTCCAGATCACGCTTGGTCTCCCTTAAGAAGCCCGTGATGCGGTTCAGGGTCTCCGTGCGATCCGGCGCGAGACGGAGCGCCTCCCGATAATAGACCTCCGCCTCTTCCGCGTCCTCGCGCATGGTGTGAAGGAACTGCGCATACGCGTCGTGATTATCGGCGCTCAGGGGATCCATTTCGACGGCCGCTCGGAATTGAGCTTCAGCGCCGTCGAGATCGCCTTTTCGTTCTGCGAGGAACGCACCGTAGGCGCGCAAGATCTGCGCGGACCGCGGCGCGAGCGCGAGCGCATCCCTGAACAGATCTTCGACCTCCTCGGCGTCGCTTTCATTGGGCGCAAGCTGCACGGCGAGAGCCGCCAGCGCATCGGCGTCGAAGGGTTCCGCCGACACGGCGTTGCGCAGGGTTTGCTCAGCGGCGGCGCGGTCGCCCCGGGCCGAAGCGAGGAACCGCCCATAGGCCGTGGCCGGCGCCGCCAGATGGGCCGCGCTCTCCATGGTCTCCCGGAGCAAACGCTCCGCGGCGTCGAGATCGCCACGTCGGCGTTCAAGAAAGGCGGCGAAGGCCAAGCGCGCCCGCACATTTCCAGGCGCCTTCTCGATGGCGCGGCGGTAATGCGCCTCAGCGTCGTCGAGTTCATCCTTGCGCTCTGAGATCGTCGCCCGAGCGAAGGCCACGTCCGCATCGCCCGGGGCGATGCGCTCCGCCTGGGAGAGGCTCTGTTGCGCCGCATCCAGCTCCTGGCCATGCTCCGCGCGAAACAGCGCCAGTTCGGCCAGCGCCGCCGCGCTTTCAGGCTTCAATTCGGACGCTTTACGCAGCTGCGCTTCCGCTTCGGACCGACGCCCCCGGCGGCGGAGCAAAAATCGCGCATACTCGATGTAATTTTGCGGCGATTTCGGCTCGACCTCGATGGCCAGTCTGAGGCAGTTCTCCGCCTCGTCCAAATCGCCATGCGCCCGCGTGAGGAAATCGGCCAGAAGGCGCAGGGTGGGCGGATTGCGCAAATCATGATGGAGCGCCTGCGCAAGCAGCTTTTCGGCGCGGGCCGCGTCGCGGAGATGGTCGAAGGCGAAGGCGGCGTAGGCCCGCAGCACCGTCACATCATCCGGAGCGAGCTGATGCGCCTCCTCAAAAGCCGCCTCGGCGCGCTGCAAATCTCCGACGCCCACGGCCATGAACCGGGCGAACCGCGCGCGCAGCGGCGCGTTGCGGGGTTCCGCCTCCATCGCCGCCGTGAAGGCGGCTTCGCCGAAGGACGCCTGCCCAACGGCGAGCCTGCGCACCGGCTCTGGCGGCAACTCCGCGCCGCCATCTCCAATCGTCGCGCGCGTCTCGCCGGCGCGCGCACGACCCGAAGTGAGCATGCGCCCGACCCGCGCGAGGTCGGCGGTTTTCTGCTTTGCGTCGGTCGCGCGAACCGCTGGCGCCGCCTGCCGAGGGCCCGCTTCCGCGGCGGCGCGGGCCGTCGCCGACCGCAAGCCTGGGCCGTCCGCCTCGCGACGCGGCAAATCGACATTCTGATCTTCGGCGAGCCGCGCCAGGGCGTCGCCGACCGCTGGGCCGTTCTCCGCCTCGTCCTCCGCCTGGCCTCGCTCGTGACGCGTCCCTGGCCGACTAGTGGACGCGCCGACGCCGTTTCCCATCACGGCGCCCAATTGCGCGGGCGTTGGACCGCGGCCGCTTGGCGTCGACACCCCAGGGCCCATCACCTCGCCGCCGCCGGTGGACGCCGTTGGACCCGACGCGGCGGGACCAGACGTGCCGTCGCCGACCGCCATTCGGCCGCCATGCAGTTCGATCACGGCCGAATCGAGCAGATCGTTGACATCGGAGATGCGACGCTGGAAGCCCTGCTTCCGCTCCGGCGCACGCTTGGTCGCTTCTCGGAGGACCGTCGTGTAGGCTTTCAGAGACTGTCTCAGCCGCTCGCGGCGGGATTGGTCCGTCTCCCGCTTCGCCGCCTGCTGGCCGAGCCCGTCGAGCTGGACCGGATCCTCCGCGCCGCCAGCCGCCCCGTCAATCGACCCATCCGCTGAACCGTCTTCTGTCCCGAGTCTCTGCAATCCAGAGCCTGGAGCCAAGGGCGCGCGCTTCGGCGCGCGCAGGGCCATGGCCGGCGCGGCTTCGCCATCCACACTCGGCGTCGGCTCGATATGCCGGCCGGATCGGGTGGAAAGCTCGCGATACTGCGCGTTGTATTTCCTGAACACGCGCTCAAAGCGGTCGATCTTAGGATGGCCGAGACCGAACTCCATCCGCATGAAATACATGAGCTGATCGAAGTCCGAATGCTGAACCCACACCGCTCCGACGCGGCGAAGCCAGTCCGCAAAGGCGCCTTCTGGGCGGTCGGCGTTCACCCAAAACACCCCGCCGCCGGGCGCGCCCGGCGGCAATCCTTCGAGCATGTCGAGCACGCATTCCTCGCGGCCGCCATAGCCGACGATCACCAGACCCGTCTCGGTAAGATGCTCGCGCAACCGCTCCCGGACGACCTCGCGGAACCGCGGGCGATTGGCCGTCTCTTCGCTGGGCGGCAGATGAGCGTCGCCATGGAGCTTCAGCACAGTCGGCGCTCCGGTGGCGAGGGGCGTCCCCGCCGTGAGGGCCTCTTGGCTCACCACCTGCGGCCGACGCTGGCTGTAGACATGCAGCGCGTCGGCGAGCAGATCGTCGAAATTGACGGAGAGGGCGAGCGAGGATTTCGAGCCCCATTTTGGATGCGTCATCAACTGGGCGAGGGTCGCATAGCCAAAGCCCGGCTCCGCGGCCTCTAGCAAACGCTCCAGGGCCCGCCGCAAATCATTTTCCGTGTGGAACAGCGCGGAGATGACCTCGCCATAGACGCCCGCGGGGTTAAGCGGGTCAAAGCCCACGAACCGGGTGGCGGCCCACGCCTCCACATCCTGATTAGTGCCGTCTTGAAGATACTTCAGCTCTTTGAGCCAATTCCGCGCGCATTCCGCAGCGCCCGGGACGTCGCTCGATTCCGAGCACCCCGCGCCGAGCAGCCAAACCATGGTCTTATCGTCATGGGCCACGCCCCGCCTGAATCGCCGCACAAATTCGTCGACGTCCATCACGCGGAACCCGTCGTCCATGCCGCTCGGATCACTGATCGCCGCCATCACCGCCCGTCTTCACTAATGACGCGACCGCCCTCTCGCTTGCGACCGCGCCAGACTTCGCCCCAATTGCGCTGCGCCGTCTATCTGCGGCGTTCCACGCTCGCCGACGGCGCGTAGCCGAGGCGGTTAACCGTTTAGTAAGTATCACGATCGACGAAGTCTTGCATCGGCAAATTCCGATCACATCCCAAAATGCTGTGGATATCTTTGGGGAGATCACAAGACATAGTTGGCGAAAAAGCCGGCAGGCTGTTGATAACGCTGACTAAGCAGCGGCGGCCGCGGTGGATTTCAGCCGCTCCACCATGGCCCGCAACCCGTTGGAGCGTTGCGCGGAGAGTTGGCCGCCGAGGCCCAGATCGGCCATTGCGGCGAGCGGATCGGCGGCGGCGATCTCGCCAGGCGGACGGCCCGACAAAAGCGCGCGCAGCACCGCGATCAGCCCGCGAACGATCAACGCGTCGCTATCGCCGTCAAAGCGAAAGCGCCGCACGCCGTCGGCGTCTTCATCCACCCGCATATCGATCCAAACCTGGCTGGCGCAGCCATCGACTTTGAGCGCAGGGATCCGCCGCTCCTCCGCCAGCCCCTCCATCGCCTTACCGAGGTCGATGACGTAGCGGTAGCGTTCCTCCCAATCGTCCAGAAGCTCGAAAGTCTCCTGGATCTCGCCGAAATTCGGCACGTCCTGGGGCGGGTTTGGATCGGACAGCGGCGCGGCGGACATGGGCCCGGCCTCCTTCAGCAGACGTTTAGCCAGCAAGATGTCCTCGCCGACGACAAGCTTTGTTATCCGCAGATATGCCGCCACATCGCAGCAGCCAATGGAGCGCGCGTCACACGGGAACGACGCGCACGCCATCCGGCCCCGCGGAGAGCGCGATCTCACCGCGTTTCAAGCGGAGCGCCTCTTCGCCAAACGCCTCGCGCCGCCAGCCCAGCAGCGCCGGCGTGTCCGGCTCGTCTTCATGGGCGATCGCGTCAAGATCCGCCGCGGAGGCCAGCAGCCGCTGCGCCACGCCGATCTCTTCGGCCCGCGCCTTCAACAACACCCGCAGTAGATCCGCCAACGGGCCCGCGCCGTTGCGCGCCGGCCGCTGCGGCGGAGGATCGGGCTGCGCCGCTTTCGGCGTCTCGACGCCTTCCTTCACCGCCGCCAGGATCCCCTCGACAATGTCCGGCCGTCGTCCCTCCCGAAACAGCAGCCGGGAGCGACCGAGCTCTTGCTGCGTCTTTGGCTGATTGGCGCAGATCTCCAATAACGCGTCGTCTTTCAGCAGACGGTTGCGCGGCACATTGCGCGTCTGCGCTTCTCGCTCGCGCCAGGCCGCCAGCGCCTTGGCCACCGCCAGAAAGCGGCCATTGGAGCTCCGCGTCTTAAGCCGCAGCCACGCCTCGTCCGGCTCGACGATGTAGGTCGCCGGATCGGCCAAGACGGCCATCTCCTCCGCCACCCAGTGCGCGCGGCCGGCCGCCTCGATCTGCGACGAGAGCTCCAGATAGATCTCGCGAAGGTGGGTGACGTCCGCCAAGGCGTAGGTCAGCTGCTTCTCAGAGAGAGGGCGGCGCGACCAATCGGTGAAACGTGAGGATTTATCCAACGCGCCGCCGGCGATCTTTCGCACGAGCGTCTCATAGCCGACCTGGTCTCCAAAGCCGCAAACCATGGCGGCGACCTGCGTGTCGTAGAGCGGCGTCGGCGGGGCTCCGCTCAGATGTTGAAAAATTTCCACATCCTGCCGCGCCGCATGGAACACTTTCACGACGCTCGGATTGGCCATCAGCTCAAAGAAAGGCGCAAGATCCAGATCAGCGCCGTCAATGGGATCGATGATTGCCGCGTCATCGTCAGATCCCGCGTCGTCGCCCGTCTCAGGCGGACGCGCCACTTGGATCAAGCAGAGCTGCGGCCAGTATGTCCGCTCTCGCATGAACTCGGTGTCGACCGTGATGAACGGCGCGCCGGCGCAGCCGCGGACGAACGCTTCAAGGTCCTGCTGAGAGCGGATAATTCGCATCGACGCGCTTATAGGCGTAGCGAATCGCCCTGTCTCGCGCTTTTTGGCGGCGGTCCGCGATCCGGTCGGCCGGATTGCCCGATTTCCACCACACAGCGCGCGCACCTCCCCGGGGCGACGTTAGATCGCGTCTCGCAAGGAGACCTCGGCGGCCAACGCTCGGTGTGCATCGGGACGCGCGAAGAAGGGGAAATTGGCATGAAGATGCGTAACTTTGGGTCTCAGCGCATCCGGCGCCAGCGCGGGCGCATCTCGGTTGACGCGTCGTGCGCGCGACAGACGCGGCGTCTCTTCGGGCTCGCGGCGGCCCTGCTGACGGCCGCGACGCCGATCGCCACCACACTGACGGTCACGGCGCTGACAAGCGGGCCGGCCCATGCGCGCGCTGATCAATGCGCTGAGCTGATGCCCGAGATCTGCCGGCGCGCCGAGGCGCTCCGCACGCCGGAATGCCAAGCCCGGCTTGAGGCTTACCGCACATGCCTATCCGCGCCTGAAGACAGTCTGCAGGCCGTCCCCGAAGCCGCCCCGTCACGCGGTTTGTCCGGCGGATCGAGGGCGCCCGCCGCGGTGGCGCCGGCCATTGGCGCGCCAGCGCCGGCCAGCGGATCCATCGCCCCTCCGCCCTCGCTCGCCCCCGCGCCCCGCCGCGCTCAGCGCGCCTCGCCGCGCACCCAAGCGGCGGTTGGTCCGCTCGCCGGGCGCTTGTTTTTCTTGACGCCCGGCCAACCGGAGCCTGAGGCGGTCTATTACGGCTACCTCGCCATCGGAGCCGACGTCTCCGAAGCCCGGAAAAACGCCGTCGCCGAGGCCATCGCATGCCGACTGCAAGCGTTGCCGGACGCCGAGGCGGCGGCGGCGATCGAGCGGCTCGGGCTGTTCACGATCCCCGCGGATCGCGACGCCGGCTCGGCCCAGGTCTCGCCTGCGCGGGTGGCGGCGAGCTATGATTACGGTCGCGCCCGCCGTTGGCTCCGAGCCGCGGGCTTCGCCGTGGAGCAGCGCTTCGACCCGGCGGACGCCATCGTCTTCATCGCCTCGCCCTCGCCGCGCGCCCGCGCCATGGACAGCGTCGCCCTCGCCGGAACAGCCGATCCCGAAGCGCTCGTTGTCGCCGACGCCAGCGCCCTTTCCGCGCGCTACGCCGCCGCTTGGGTGGGCCAGATCATCGACAGCTTCGAAGGCGGCGCCGTCTCCACGCGGCAAGAGTTGCAGGGCGTGATGGAGACGATCTCCTGGATCGACTGGGCGCAGGAGCCGCTGGTGAACCTCTTCCGGGTCGCTCCGGCCGAGGCGGCGAACCCGCCAGAGATCTGCCCTTGAGGGCAGCGCGCGGAAGATCCGCCGATCGTAAGGTCCGCCGATTAAACGGAGGCCGCCGACGAGGCGGTATGCGGGCGGCAGGTTGACATTGCGCGGACGCTTCCGCCTAACCGCGTCAATTGACGCGCCGTCTCTGCTGAGCGGTCGGCGCGCGCCCCGCCATGCAGGAAGTCCGAACATGCACGCCTACCGCACCCATGATTGCGGCGCCCTTCGTAAGAGCGACGTGGGCCAGAAGGTCCGCCTCTCCGGCTGGGTGCATCGCCGCTACGATCTGGGCGGCGTGGTGTTCGTGAATTTGCGGGACCATTACGGCGTCACACAGGTCTTCGCCGACCCGGACAGCCCTGTCTTCGCGCAGCTTGAGGCGGCGCGCTCCGAATGGTGCGTCCGCATTGACGGGGAAGTGAAGGCCCGCACAGACGACACCATCAACGCCTCCCTGCCCACCGGCGAGATCGAAGTATTCGTGCGGGATATGGAGGTGCTCGGCGAGGCGGGTGAACTGCCCCTGCCGGTCTATGGCGAGCCCGACTACCCGGAGGAGACGCGGCTGCGCTACCGGTTCCTCGACCTCCGGCGGGAGACGCTGCACAACAACATCGTCCTCCGCGCCAAGGTGATCTCATCCATGCGGCGGCGCATGGAGGCCGCGGGCTTTCTCGAGCTGCAGACGCCGATCCTCACCGCCTCCTCTCCCGAAGGCGCGCGGGACTTCCTGGTGCCGTCGCGGCTCCATCCAGGCAAGGTCTACGCGCTGCCGCAAGCGCCGCAGCAATTCAAACAACTGGCCATGGTCGCGGGCTTCGACCGCTACTTTCAAATCGCGCCGTGCTTCCGCGACGAGGATCCCCGGGCGGACCGCTCGCCGGGAGAGTTCTACCAGCTCGATCTCGAGATGAGCTTCGTGGAGCAAGACGAGGTGTTCGACACCATGGAGCCGGTGCTCCGCGATCTATTCGTCGAGTTCGCCGACGGCCGCGGCGTCACCGAGCGCTTCCCGCGCATTCCCTACGCCGAGGCGATGCTCAAATACGGCTCGGACAAACCAGATCTCCGCAATCCAATCGAGATGGCGGTGGTCTCGGAGCACTTCCGCGGCTCAGGCTTCAAACTGTTCGCGGGCATGCTGGAGAAAGACCCGAAAGCGGAGATCCGCGCGATCCCGGCCCCAAAAGGCGGCTCCCGCGCCTTTTGCGATCGCATGAATTCCTGGGCGCAGCGGGAGGGGCAACCGGGGCTCGGCTACATCTTCTTCAGAGACGCCTCCGATGGCGGCGTGGAGGGCTCAGGCCCCATCGCCAAGAACATCGGCCCGGAGCGGACCGAGGCGCTGCGCGCCGCGCTGGGCTTGGCGTCCGGCGATGCGGTGTTCTTCTGCGGCGGCGACCCGAAGGGCTTTGTCGACTTCGCCGGCAAGGCGCGAGACGTGATCGCGCAGGAGCTCGAGCTGATCGATGAGGCGCGGTTCGAGTTCGCCTGGATCGTCGACTTCCCCATCTATGAATGGCACGAAGAACTGAAGAAATGGGAGTTCGAGCACAACCCGTTCTCCATGCCTCAGGGCGGTCTTGAGGCGCTGGAGAGCAAAGACCCAGGCGAGATCCTCGGCTACCAATACGATCTGGTCTGTAACGGCTATGAGCTGGCGTCCGGCGCGATCCGGAACCACAAGCCGGAGATCATGTACAAAGCGTTCGGCGTGGCCGGCGTGTCCCAAGATGAGGTCGACGCGAATTTCGGCGGCATGATCTCCGCTTTCCGCTTTGGCGCGCCACCCCATGGCGGGATGGCGGCGGGCGTGGAGCGCATCGTGATGCTGTTGGCCGGCCGCCAGGCGATCCGCGACGTGATGATGTTCCCCATGAACCAGCGGGCGGAAGATCCCATGATGGGCGCGCCGGCGGAGCCGACGCGGGAGCAGCTTAAAGAGCTGGGGCTCAGGCTCGCACTGAACGCGAAATAAGGCGCCGCGTCCCTCAACAGTGCGTTGCATGGCGACACTAAGCCAGGATTGCGCTCTGATCGGGACCGTTCACCAAAATTTCAAGCTGTGCGCGCATTCTGACCTCGAAACGGACACTCGCTTCGAACGGCGAGATCGGCTCTGAAAGCGCGCTTCATGATCTCCGACGACGAAAACCTCAGCCTATACCTCTACGCGCTCGCGGCGACCGCCGTGATCGTGACCAGCATCTGGGCGTTCAGCCCGCAGCGCATCGATGTCGCGCGGTTGCAAGTGAACGCCGTCGACATCGGAGCCATCGAGACGGCGACGGTGTCTCGGGATGTCGAGCAGGTGACCGAGGGCTGGAACGAGGCGGAGATCCCGTGGCGCGGCTACGAAGACGGGCTGGCGGAGATGGCGCAATCGGGCAAGCCCGGCTTGCTGGTGCTCGACGCCGATTGGTGCTTGGTCTGTCGGAACTATCAGCGCCTGTTTCATGGTGCAGAGGTGGCGCAATACGCCGATGACGTCGTGTTCATGATCGTCGACATCGAGGACGACCCGACGTTGCAGCAACGCTTCAACATCGACGGCGATTATGTGCCGCGGACCTTCCTGTTGAACGCCGACGGCTCCCTGGCGCGCACGGCGACCGGCGGGCATGAGCGGCAAAAATTTTTCATCGACCCCCGCGCCTCCGATGAGTTGGTGAGCTTGTTGGAGAGCGCCCGGAACCGCTAAACACTGCGTCCGGGGCGCGCGCCCCTCAACGGATGCGGGGAGGCGGTCGATGCAGCGCTCGGAGGTGATGCGGCGCGTCAAAAGCCACGATACGACCCCGGAGCGCGCCGTGCGCGCCGCGCTCTGCGCCATCGGCGCGAAAGGCTACCGTCTGCATCGCCGGGACCTGCCTGGCGCACCGGACATCGCCTTCATCGCCCGCGCCCGCGCGATCTTCGTGCATGGCTGCTTTTGGCACGGGCATGATTGTCGGCGCGGCGCGCGCACGCCCAAATCCAACACCGAATATTGGACCGCAAAGATCGACCGGAACCGCGCGCGGGACGCGGCGGCGCTGGACGCGTTGGCGGCGCGGGGATGGGCGACGCTGGTGATTTGGGAGTGCGAGACGCGGGACGCCGCGGCGCTGCAGCAGCGGCTCGACCAATGGCTGTCCGTGGGCTAACGCTCCTCCCGCCCCGTTCCCCCGTCAGTCCAAGAGGCGCCCATGGCCGCGACCGATCCTCCCCTTCCCGTTGGTTTCGGCGATGGCGCCGCCGACGCGCCAGGCGAGACGCGCGCGGATGAGGGCTCAGAGGCGCTGTGGGCGCTGTTGGAGCAAATCCGCGGGCTTTGGGCGCGGGCTACGAAGGATCGCCGCGCGCCTTACCGAACGCCCGTCTTGGCCACGGTCGACGCGGCCGGACGGCCGCAAGCGCGGACGGTGGTGTTGCGTGGTTTCGACGCCGGCGCGGGGCGGTTGCAGATCCACAGCGATAGCCGGGCGGGCAAAGTGACTGAGCTTGCAGCCTCAGGCGCGGCGGCGCTGCTGTTCTGGGATCCGAAGCGCCGCGTGCAAGCGCGGGTGACGGCCCGGGCGACTTTGACGCCGCCGGCGGAGAACGCGCGCATCGCCGGCGGCCTCTCGTCGCAAGCGGGCGCGGCCTACCGCATCGAGCCCGCGCCGGGCGCGCCCCTCCACAGCGCGCGCGCCTATCGCACCTCCGGCGCGGCGCTATCCTTCCAGGCCATCGATTTCGAGATCGTGGAACTCGAGGCGCTATCTTTGGATCCGGAAGGGCATCGACGCGCCGTCTTCACATTTGGCGCAAACGGCGCGGCGGAGAGCGGCGCCTGGCGCGCGCCTTGAGCAAATCAGCGCGCGCGCCTAGCCGCGATCGGCAGGCGGCGCGCCGGGGGGCGGCTCGAAGAAGCTTGCGGGGAACAGGAAGGCGAAATCTTCCAACACGATGATCCGGAAATTTACGATCAACGCGATGACGCCGACGATCACCGCCGCGCCGATGGTCGCGTAGAGGAACTTGCGGTTCATATCCACATGGGCGGGCGCGCCCCCGGGCGTTCCGCGCTCCACGTCGCCATCTTCGATCTGGGTCGGCTGGCCGTGGGGCAGCACCAGGAACAGGCAAATGAACCAGAACACCGCATAGAGCACGACTGCGCCGACCAAACCCATGAACCGCTCCTCGTCGCGATCGACCGCCGCCGGTCGTCTTACGCCTGCTCCAACTCGACGAGCGTGCCTTGGAAATCCTTGGGATGCAGGAACAGCACGGGCTTGCCATGGGCGCCGATCTTCGGTTCGCCGTCGCCCAGCACCCGCGCGCCCTTCGCCTTGAGCGTGTCTCGAGCGACGATGATGTCGTCGACCTCATAGCAGATATGATGGATGCCGCCGGATGGGTTCTTATCCAGGAACCCTTGGATAGGGCTGTTCTCGCCCAGGGGATAGAGCAGTTCGATCTTGGTGTTGGGCAGCTCAATGAACACCACCG
>JBCCTM010000051.1:0-14306 GCA_039198535.1 Pseudomonadota bacterium | reverse complement strand
GATTTGACCGCCGCTCCACCGGAGCGCGATCATAGCTGATAAGCGGGGCGAGGCGTCGCCAGTTCGACAAGAAGTGAGCGGGATCAGATGTCCGAAGATATGTCGTTCATCGCGTTGATGCCGATGCGGCATCACTCCGAGCGAGTCGAGGGAAAGAACTATCGTCCTTTTGGAGACGGTCGACCGCTGTTTTTTCACGCCCTTGAGACGCTGTTATCCTGCGAGGATATCGACAGGGTCGTGATCAATACGGATTCGCCCAAGATCAAACAGCTGTGCGCTGAGACGTTTCCCACGGTCGAGGTGATTGACCGACCCGAAGCGCTGCTGGGCGGCGAAACGCCCATGAACGACATCCTGATCCATGATGTGAAAATGCGGCCGGCGCGCTTTTATGTGCAGACCCACTCGACCAACCCGCTCTTGACCAAACAGACGGTGGCTCAGGCGGTTGAGACCTTTAAGTCAAACTACCCCGCCTACGATTCATTGTTCTCCGTCACGCGCCTGCAGGCGCGCCTTTGGGATCCATTGGCGCGGGCTGTGAACCACAATCCGAATATCCTGCTGCGCACACAAGATTTACCGCCGCTCTACGAAGAGAACTCCTGCCTTTACATCTTTGAGCGTGAGACGCTTTTGAAGGACGGGGCGCGCATTGGGCGGCGGCCTTACCTGTTTGAAATGGGCCGTGCTGAAGCCATCGACATTGATGAAGAAGACGATTTCTTGGTGGCTGAGGCCGTATTCCGCGCGCATCGCCAAGCGTCTTGAACCGGCGCGGCGTTGGAAGAGGTGGCGAGTATGACCCCTGGAGGCGGCCTGGCGGCGTTGATCACATGCGCGCATCTGCAGCGGGGCTTTGACGCCCATGGCCCCGAGTTCGCCAAGCGGGGCGTGGCGGCGCATCTTCCCGAATTGCTCGGGCAGCAGTTCGACGCGGAGGCCATGGCCCGCATGCTCCCGGAGGCCGATGTTGTGATCGCCGGCGACGACATCATCGACGCGGAAGCGCTGCGCGCCGGCAAAGCGGGCCGGCTGAAGGCGGTCATAAAGTGGGGTATCGGGACGGACGCCATCGACAAGGTCGCCGCGGCGGAGCTTGGTCTGCCCGTCTACAACACGCCAGGCGTGTTTGGCGATGAGGTGGCCGATCTCGCCATGACGTTCATGCTGCTGCTCGCGCGCCCCCTCCACCTGATCGACCGTTCCGTTCGAGGCGGCGGTTGGCGCCAGATCCAAGGCCGTAGTCTCAAGGGCCTCACGGCGGGCGTCGTCGGCTTCGGCTCTATCGGTCAGGCGATCGCCCAACGCTGCTCGGGCTTTGGCCTCTCGGTGCTCGCCCATGACACGCGCGATATCGAAGCGGCCGCTTTAGAGCGGTCTGGGGCGGCGTCTGTGGGCCTTGAAGAGCTGTTCGAACGCGCGGACTGCCTTTTCCTGGCGTGCGCTCTCACCCCGGACAATCGACACATGGTGTCCCGAGATCGGCTGAGAAAAATGAAACGGGGCGCGTATGTGGTGAATGTCGCGCGGGGCGCTTTGGTGGATGAGGCGGCGTTGATCGATGCGCTCGAAGCAAACCATCTCGGCGGCGCGGGCCTCGACGTCTATGAGGCCGAGCCTTTGCCCGCGGACAGCGGCTTGCGCCAGTTCGACAACGTTATCCTGGGCTCCCATTGCGGCTCCAACACCGCTGAAGCGATCGCGCGAATTAATGCGAAAACTGTCGGTATGCTTTGGCCGCTGCTTGGTCTTGAGCCCATGGATGAGCGCGACTTCAACAGGGTGGCCTAGTGGGAGGCGTCCATTACGATTGTCTTGCTGACAAGACGGTGATCGTCACGGGCGGCGCGTCGGGGATCGGCCGAGCGCTCGTGCTCGCCTTTGCGGCTCAGGGCGCGCGCGTCCATTTCCTCGATATCGACGAAGACAGTGCGAAAGAGACGCTCGCGATCGCGCCGGCGTCGACGTTTCATCTCTGCAACGTCGTCGATATCGACGCCCTTCAATTCTCGATCCAGACGATCGGCCAAGATGAAGGCTGTCATGTTCTGATCAATAACGCGGCCGACGATACGCGGCTCTCCTTTGACAGTTTGACGCCAGACGCCTGGCGGCGCGCGCTTGATGTGAACGTGACGCCCCATGTCTTCGCCGCCCAGTCCGCTCGGCCGTTTATGGCCGCCCATGGTGGCGGGTCGATCATCTGCATGGGCTCTATTTCTTGGCTCAATAAAACCACGGGGATGCCCGGGTACATTGCGTCGAAGGCGGCGATCCACGGGCTGGTGCGCACGCTCGCCCGCGAACTTGGCTCCGAGCGAATACGGGTGAACGCCTTGTTGCCCGGTTGGACGATGACCGATCGCCAGCGGGCCAAATGGATCGACGCGGAGGCGGAGGCGACCATCGACCGCGAGCAATGCCTGCCGGACCGGCTGCAACCAGACCACATCGCAGCCGCCGCCTTGTTTCTCGCCTCCGATCAGAGCGCGATGATCACCCAACAGGCCCTGATCATTGATGGCGGCTGGGTTTAAGCTCTGCCGGATGGCGCGCCCGAGGACGGTGTCTTCAAGCGTTCACGATTTCAGCCGGGGCTTTGGTCGTTCGCTTAACCGGAGCGGCGATGGAGGAGAGCCCTCACTCTTTTTCGCGCGCTTCTGGCGAGACGCTTCGGCGCATTGAGGCCAGACTGCACGAGCCGCGAGATCTTCGACCGGCTCTTTGATTGCTTATTTGCGCCCGCTGCACCGCGGGATTTGAGGCATTGCGAAAAGGCCTCAAGTATTGTCTCGTAACCAGGGTCTTCTTGAAAGGCTAAAATATTTCCCCAACCGGAGATCTGGGTCTCCTCACCAAGGTATGGATAGACCCGTCGCCAATCATGCGCGGTTCCATATTGGATGATCGGGTGCCACTCGCTGATATATAAGGTGTAGCCACGTTCTGCTAAATATTGACAAATATCTAGAGCCGTGTACCCGAGCTTTTTGGTCTTGTCGTCATCAAACTCAACTTCGACAATTTTTGGCGTTAGGCTATTCCAATTGAGCCCGCGCAAGACAGGCAAGTCAAAACCTTCGACGTCAATCTTTAAGAATTCAACATGTTCAATGTGATGCTCCGCCGCGATACGCTCAACAGTCGTGACGTCGACAGTCCCGTCTTGTTGATGGCTCTCAAGAAATCCATGGAGCCCGCTGACGCCCGTGCTCTGCTCCGATTTAAAAAAAGGAGCTTGCAGTGACGGCTCCTCTCCGACCGCGCGGGGATCAATAAAGACGTTATCGTGATCCGAAAACCGCTCGATCAGTGACGTACGATTCGCCTCATCGGGCTCAAAGCACAGTATTTTCCAGTGTAACGCGTCAAAATACGCTGCCGACGACCCGACATGCGCGCCGATGTCCAACATCACATACGCCGGCCCGGTTTTGTGCGCGGAGAGTTTGGCGACGACGTTGGTTTCGTCGACGCTGATTTCGGCGGATCTGGGAAACTCGGTGATGGCTAAAGTCTCTTGATCCACGGTGGCCTTCGCTCGCTTCGCCTCTGTGAGCGCGCGCGCCAGCCTGATCCGTGTGTCCAGCACATCGAAACTAGCGAAGGCGTAGGCTTGCGCGCGCTCCGCATAGCCCAGCCGTTCCATTGGCGCGTCCTTCAAGCGAGAAATCGCCTGCGCCACCGCGGGCTCTGAGGACTCCGTCACCACCAAGGCCACATCGTCCTTAAGCACGCGTCGTATCGTCGCCGCTTGAGGAGGGCCATGCGCAATCAGCGCCGCGCCGCTGGCGAGACACTCCGGCAATTTATTGGCCATCGAGTGCTGGATGTACCGGAGCGAAGGCGCGTCGAAATTATAGGCGACAAGTACGACGTCCGCGGCGCTTAGCCAGGCTCGGTAGTCCTCCGGAGACAGGTCTGTGGTGAAAAACGACGTTGCGCGCAAGCGATCGAACGCGCCCTTGGACCGCTCTTTCCAGATGGGCCGCGTTCTAATCTCGAAGACGATGTCCGCTCCGCCCTGGGCCAAGCTCTCAACCGCTTCTGCGACGCGGATGACGCTATGCAACGTCATATCCTTCGCCATCGCGCCGGCGTATCGCACGCGAAAGGGGGATGGCGTCCTCGCTGACGGGGGCGCCCAATCGGCCGGATCGACGCCGTTTGCAAACGCTGTGAAGGACGTCCCATAGCGCTCTTCAAACGCTTCGGACATGGCGTCTGATATACTGAAGCGGTCGACCGATCTGGTCAGCAAGGATTGCAGCCGACGATCGGACAAAATGAACCGCGCTGGATTTTCGTGCGCCATCCGAAGCGGCCAGTCATCCATAATCCAGGTCACAAGGTTACAACCCAACGCGTCGATGATCCTGGTGGCTTTTTGATCAAAGGCCTCTGAATCGCCGACCACGCGGTAGAGAACGACTTCCGGCTGGAACGCGAAAAGGCGCTCCAAGACCAGATCGACGCCACGATCCGCGACAGCAGCATGTCGGCCGCCAACGTCCAGCGCGAGCCGCTCTTCAGGATGCGCATAGATCTGACCAAGCCGGCTTTGCGGCCAATCCGCAAAGAGCTGCGCCTTCAATTCGCCCGTCGCTGAGCCGTCGCCGATCCGCGTCATATCGATCACGAGCAGCCTTGGCGCGTCTTCATGGGCGGCTTTGGACGCCGCGACCTTATCAACGCCCCGCCGGGCGTCGCCGGCGCGCTGCTCAGGGGCTCGTGTCATCATTGCGGGTCTCCCAGAGCCAGGCTTCCAGGTCGTGGGCATTGAAGTCCAGCTCTGTCAAAGAAGTTTGGCGGAAAATCTTGGGGCTGCGACATGCGACGCGACTTCCCGCTGGATAGCTTGTAACGGGGAGCGCCGGGGCGCGCCGGTCTCTGGCGACCTCACTTCACGGGCGTGGTCGGCCCATGGCGTCCTCTGTACGGTTTTTTTCCGCGCCGACACGCGCTCTTGATGAAGCATTCGCACGGCTTTGGGGCAATTCAAGATCATGTCACAACCTATCGCCACTACCGCTCTGCGTCTTTCGGCGAGTTTATGGAAGCGCCGTGGCGTAGTTTTTGTATCGACCGCGGTTTTCTTGATAATAGTCTTGGTATTTTTTGCATTTTTCGGATCAAGTGCTTTGTTTCTCGCCGCATTATTTGGCGTGGCAGCGACGATTATTCTGAACATGTTCGCCTTGGTCGCCATCGGCGCAATCCTGCAGCGAGACCGGCGGGATTTGGATGGATTCAGAGGCCTCTCCGGCGACTTCGATACGCTTGTGAATGAGGCGCTGTTGTCGTCCGCCGTCGCCGCGACGCGTCGCGACACGCCGCGCCGCACGGAGCAGGATCTCATTTTCGTCCTCGGCAACGGACCTTCAATGCGCGGCTTTGACTTTGACCTGTTGCGAGGAAGGACGACCATTGGGATGAACGCCGCCTACCGCTATTGGGACACGATCAATTTCAATCCCACCTATTATTGTTGCTTAGACGATCAGCTCGTCGATACGCATCATTCGAAAATTCGGCAGATGTTCGAACAAAAAAAAGCCCAGCAATTTCTACTGCACGAGAATTTCTTCCAAGAACACGGAGATATTTTGGGCGATCCGGCCTTGATCTCGCGCGAACAGTGTATTTTTTCACTATACCGGCAGAGTGCGCACCGCGCTCGGATCGCCCCGCTCTTCGCCGACCCGGCGTTTCTGAGCCGGGCGCCGCACTATGTGACGACAGGCGCCTATGCGGTGCGCTTCGCCGCCTTCCTAGGGTTTCGGCGGATCGTGTTGCTTGGGATCGATCTAAAATATGTTGAGGTGATCGACGGGGCCGTGAGCGCCGGTGGGCCCCGGTTAGAGATGGATACAACGCCTGACAGTAACCCGAATTACTTCTTTGACGGGTACCAGCTTGCGGGTGACAAGTTTAATGTTCCGAACCCCGCTGATTTTGACAAAGATCTTCATATGAATTCGTTCAGAATACTTTTGGATGACTTTAAGCGTCTGGGTGGACTGGCCGAGATTGTCGTTGCGTCATCGGGCTCGCGGCTCACCGAAGAGGGGCTTTTGCCCTACACGGATGTTCGCGAGATCCTGGGGGCCGCCGCGTAAATCGACTTTTCGCTCGGGATGCGCGGGCGAGGTGGCCCGTTTAGCCCGGCCGGCTCCGGATCGAGGCGTGGTGCGCAGCGGCGATGGCGGCGCGATTGCCTCGTTTGGACGCCAGATGCGATGTCTCGCCTGTGTGCAGCGCTGTTTTGTGGTAGCTCTCTCAACATGTGGCGGGTGCTCGAAATATATCGCCGATATGTGGAACGGTCGCAGCAAGCGGAACTCCTGAGGACGCTCAAGGGCGCTCGATCCGGCTTCGCGCTGGCGCGTGTCGCCGCGGTCGGCGTCGGTCTGACGATCCCCTCCCTCTCCGTCGCGGCGGAGCGGCTCGCCTATGATATCGAGATCATCGGGGCCGAAGACTTGGCCCTGGAGCCGCTGCTGTCGCGCGCGCTCCTGGTCTACCGGTATGAGGACGACGGCGCGCCCAGCCTGGCTCAACTGCGGCGGCGTGCTGAAAATGATGTGGCGGCGGTGGAGCGCGCGCTCCGGGCTTTGGGCCATTACGCCGGCGATGCGCGCATCGATGTGATCCCGGATCCTGAGCGGCCGCGCGCTGAGGTGGAGATCACCGTGCGGCCCGGCCCGGCCTTCACGCTGGCGGGCCATGGCGCTGAGTACAGTGATGAAACGCCGCCCATCCCTTCGCCGGGCTTCGCCGATCCGCCCTCCGACCTTGGCGACCTAGGCGCGCCGGTGGGCGACCCGGCGCGGGCGGCCGACATCCTGACGGCGGAAGCGGCCGCCGTGGCGGCGCTGAGGCGCGGCGGCTATCCGTTCGCGCGCTTTCTGTCGCGGGAGGCGGTGGCGGATTTCGAACGGGCCGAGTTGCGGGTCCGCTCCCGTTTTCGCGCCGGCCCCCGCGCTCTGTTCGGCCCCTTGGTGCTGGGCCCGATCGAAGGCGTCGATCCGGACTATCTGCGGTCTTACCAAACCTGGGAGGCCGGCGCGCCGTATGACCAAAGCGCGCTCGCGGCCTTTGAGCGCGCGCTCGGCGCCACGGAGCTGTTCGCGGCGGCGGCGGCGGCGACGCCAAGCGAGGCCGCGGCGGAGAGCGGCGCCGATCCGCCATTGACGCTGCCTGTCACGCTGCAAGCCGAGCCGGCGCCTTGGCGCTCCATCGGGCTCGGCGCGCGGTTCTCCACCGATAATGGACCGGAGGCGCGGGTCTCTTTTGAGCATCGCAATCTTCTAGGCGCCAACGAGCGCTTCTCCGCGGTGCTCGATGGGGGAGCGGAGGATCAGTCTCTGGAGATCGAAGTGCGCCGGCCGCAATTTCGCAGGCGCGATCAGGATCTTGTGGCGGGGCTGGAGCTGCGGAGAGAGCGGAGCGACGCCTTCAACGAGCTGGCGATTGAGGCGACCTTCGGCGTCGACCGCGCGCTACAGGGCCCGATCGCGCGATGGTTCGGCGGCGGTCAACCGCCGACTTCGGCGCGCGCTGGGGCGGGCCTGCTGGTGGAAGCCAGCGTCATCGAGGACGCGGCTTTGATTGCGGGCGGCGCGCCGGATGAGACCGCCCTGTTGCTCGGCGCGCCGGCGTTCCTCACCGCGGACGCCAGCGATGACGCGTTGAACCCGACGCGCGGCTATCGGCTCCGCCTGGCCGCGACGCCCTTTTTCGGCGTGCTGGAGGAAGAGGCGGTGGCGTTTCTGACGCTCGACGCCCAGGGCTCCGCCTATCGCGCCTTGGACGAAGACGCCGATTGGGTCCTGGCCGGGCGGGCGAGGCTCGGTGGGATCGTCAGCGCGCAGCTCTCCGATATCCCGGCGCCGCGCCGCCTGTTCAGCGGCGGCGGCGGGTCCGTCCGCGGCTATGCGGACCGGTTTGTCGGCGCGCTCGGCCCGGGCGGCGACCCGATCGGGGGCCGGTCGGTGATCGAAGTCGGCGGCGAGATGCGCTGGCGCGCGACAGAAAGCGTGGGCGCGGTCGCCTTTGTCGAGGCCGGGGCCGTCTCCGCCGATCCCGCGCGGTTCAGCGGCGACGATCTCCGCGTCGGCGCAGGCTCTGGGCTGCGGTATTTCTCGCCCATTGGCCCCATCGGCGTCGATGTGGGCGTGCCCCTCGACCGGCGGCCCGAGGATGAGCCCTACCAGCTCTACTTCTTCATAGGCCAAGCGTTTTGACCGGTCGTCTCAAACGGATCGCCACGGCGTCGCGGATGGGGCTGACCGCTCTGCTGTTGGCGCTGTCGCTCGCCCTTGGCGCGACGCCGGCGGCGGCGCAGGTCTCAGTGCTCGATCTCAAGAACGCCATGGTGCAGTTCCTGCTCCGGCAGATCGGCGCACCCGGCGCGTTCGAGGTGACAGCCGGCCAGGTGACTGAGCCCGAGGAGGGCGTCACGGCGCTCAACGACGTTCGGGTCACCGATGGAGACGGGGTCTGGCTGACGGTCGACCAGGTCGCCTTCTCCTGGACGCCGTCAGCGCTGTTGTCGGGGCGCGTTGAGATCGACCGCCTGACCATCCGCGGCTTCAGGATGACGCGCCTGTCGGGCGATCCGGAGCTCCAGGAGGGCGAGTTGGCCGCGCGGGAGCCGGCGGAGCCCTTCAGCTGGCCGCGGAGCCCGATCCCCCTTCGCATCAACCGCTTCGAGCTGCTTGACGTCGCACTGTCGGACCGGGTCTCGCCCCAAGCCATCGCCTTCGACGGGGTGGGCGGCGTCGAGGATGAAGGGGACGCGCAGACGCTCCGGTTGGACCTCCGCCGCACGGACGCGGTCGCCGGCAGGATCGACCTCGCCTATGAGCGGCGCTTTGACACCAACACCTTACGCATGGCGCTCGAGGCGGAGGAGGCGGCGGGCGGGCTGGTCGCGCGGCTCGCCGGATTGCCCGCGGAGAGCGCCAGTCGCGTCGCGCTCCGCGCCGAGGGCCCGCCGACCGATTGGCGCGCGACGCTGGACGCGCGTTCGGATCGCATCTTCACCGCCACGGGGATAGCCGCCATCGCCTATGAGGGCCCGTTCCGCGCGGCGGTGGACCTCCGCATCGAGCCGGGCGAACTGATCGATCCGGCCGTCCGTCGCGCGCTGACGCCGGCGGCGCGGCTGGTGGCGACGGTCGCCGAGGATGAGGGCGGTGTCGTCCGCGTCGAAGAGGGCCGACTCTCCGCCGCCGATCTCGATCTGACCGTGGATGGCCGGTATGGCCGCGCGGACGGCGCGCTCGACTTCGCGCTGACCGCTGAGGCGCGCGCAGGGCTTTCGGAGCTTGTCCCCGGCGCAGCGTTCGAGCGCTTCACGCTCGACGGTCGCCTCGCCGGCGCGCTGGAGGCCTTCGACCTCACGGGCGACGCCGCGTTGATGGGATTGGAGACGGCCGCCGCCGAGATCGGCGACGCCGCCCTGGCGCTGCGGGTCTCGGTCGCGCCGGAGGGGATTGAGATTGGCGCGGATGGCGTCGCCTCCGGTCTACGGATCGACAGAATGACGCCGGATGCGCTGGGCGAGGCGCGGGTGCGTTTCGACGGGGCGCTGCGGGACGGGCGCTTCACCATCGCCGAGGCGACGCTCCGCTCTCCCGCGGCGCAGTTTGAGGGCGGTGGGCTGGTCGATCTCGACGCGGGTGGGCTCGAGCTGCGCTATCGGGCGGCCGCTCCGAGCCTGGCCCCGCTATTGGCCGCCTACGGCGTCGAGGGCGATGGGGCGATCAGCGCTAATGGCGATGTGGCGGGTCCGTTCGGGGCGCTGGCCGCCACCGGCGCGGTCCGCGGCCGCGACGTCGCGCTCGGCGGTGTGGATCTCGGGCGGATCGGGTTTGACCATGAGACCACGATCGCCTCCGAACTGAGCGGCTCGGCGCGGCTCCGCTCTGAGGGCGGCGATTTGGGCGCGCTGGCGGCCAGCGCGGCCTATGCGTTGGCCGGAGAGCGGCTGACGCTGAGCGCTCTGCGCGCCACCGCGCCGGGTTTGGAGGCCAATGGCTCCGCCGCGCTGGATCTGGGCAGCGGGCTCGCCACGGCCGACGCCACCCTCGATTGGCGCAATCTGCGGCCGTTGACCCGGGCGCTCGGCCAAACGGTGGGTGGCGCGCTGCGCGTCGATCTGGCGATGCGCGCAGGCCCTGGGCCAGGATCAGGGATAGGGCCGACCGCTCGCCAGGATTTGCGCGTCGATATGGCGTTCGACAGCGTCAGCCTCGACGGCCGTCGCTACGCCTCGGGGCCCGGGCGCGTGACGGTCGAAGGGCTGGGCGGGCCAAGCGGCGCCTTGGACAGCGCCTTTAATCTGGGGCTGACGCGGCGAGATGGCGCGCCGGTCGGGGCGCTGGAGGCGGCGGCCAGTGGTCCGCTCACCGCCCTCGGTTTCACCGCCGCGTTGGAGCTGGATGAGGCGTCCGACCCCGTGACGGCGTCTCTCTCCGGGCGCTATCTCAACGCGCAGGGCGGTCAGGCCGGAGCCGCGCTCGAGATCGCGCAAGCGGAAGCGTCCTTCGGGCGGGGCGACGGGCCTGACATGTTCCGCCTCGCCGCGCCGCTGCGCGTCGATCTGGCGGACGGCGCCGCTTTCGACGCTTTGGAGCTGACGTTGCCCCGGGGCGGGTCGTTGCGGGGAGCGCTGGATCTCTCAGCGCAGGGCGTGGTGGCGGATCTGGCCGTCGACCGCTTGGATCTCGCCCTCCTTGGCGAGCGTTTCGCCGCCCCAGTGTCGGACGGACGCGCCGACGTGACCGCGCGCATTGACACGCGGCCAGGGCGGGCGAGCGGCGCGCTCCAGGCGCAGGCGCGGGGCGTTCGCATTGGCGGCGGCGTCGGCGGCGGCCGGGCGCAAGCCGCGTCCCTGGATCTTGATCTCACCGGCGCATGGGACGGCCGTCAGCTCCGCGTCGATCTCGCCGGCGACGGCGCGGATGGCGCGCGGCGTCTGGCGGCGGAGGCGCTGCTCCCGCTCCGCCCCAAAAGCGGCGGCGGGGTGGTGGCGTCGAGCGGAGCGCCGCTCATGGGTGCTTTGGCGTGGTCGGGGCCCATCGAAGACATCTGGCCGCTGGTTCCCGCTCCGGGGCATGTGCTGGCCGGGCCGACCGAGCTGGATCTCGAATTCGGCGGCTCGTTGAGCGCGCCGCGGGTGGACGGCTCCTTCGCGCTCAACGAAGGCCGCTATGAGAACCTCGATACGGGCGCGATCCTGGAGCAATTGGCGGTCCGCTCGCAGATCGACGGCGCGACGCGGATCAGGCTGGATCTTGAGGGTGTGGCCGGCGACGGGCGGGTCGCCGCCGAGGTTGCGGTGGACCTCGCCGCCCAAGGTGGCCCGACCGTGGCGCTGCGGGCGGCGTTGACGAAAGCCCAGCTGCTGCAGCGGGACGACCTCACCGCGACGCTCTCTGGAGATCTGGCGGCGGAGGGTCCGCTTGCCGCGCCGCGGGTGACGGGCGACATCACCATCGACGAGGCGGAGATCCGGCTGGTGGCGCCGTCGGGGGCCGCAATCCCTGATCTCGGCCCAGTGCGCGCCGCGCGGGGCGGGGCTGGTCAGGCGGCGGAGCAAGGGGCCCTCGCCGCTGAGCCGCCGCCGACGAACGCGGTGGCGGGGCCCGTCCTCGATCTCACCATCGATGCGCCCCGACGGATCTTCACGCGGGGGCGGGGGCTCGATGCGGAGTGGCGCTTGGCGCTCCAGGTTGACGGCCCGGCGAGCGCGCCAAGCGTCACGGGTCGATCGAGAACCTGATGGGACGGCTCGATCTGATCGGCCGTCGCTTCACGCTTCGCCGCGGCTTGGTGTTGTTTAACGGCGGGTCGGCGATCGATCCGGCGCTCGACGTGATGTTCGCCCGGGAGACCGATGATCTGGAGGCGCGCGTGTTGATTTCGGGGACGGCGACGGCGCCCGAGATCAATTTCGCCTCGACGCCCAGCTTGCCGGAGCAAGAGGTGCTGCCGCGCGCGCTGTTCGGCCAGTCGAAGCTGTCGCTGTCCGCGCTGGAGGCGGCGCAGTTGGCCTCGGGCGTGGCGACGCTGATGTCGGGCGAGGCGGGCTTGCTGGACCGGGCGCGCGAGGTGACCGGGCTCGATGTGCTGGATTACGGGGAGGTCGAGGGCGGCGCGGACGCGGTGACCGCCGGGCGCTATGTGGGCGAGGGCGTGTTCGTCGGCGCCAAACAACCCCTGGACGGCGCGGGAGGGTCGGCGATCGTGGAGGTTGAGGTGCTCGACGGCGTCAGCGTCGACGCCGAGGTCGACCGCGATGGCGGCTCCAGCGTCGGCGCCACCTGGCGCTATGATTTCTAAAGCTGGCGGAGTCTAACCGGCGGGCGCTACTCAAGCACGTTGGCCCCGCCATCCTCCAATTGCTTCGGCTTCAGCCAATAATGGAATTGCGCCGTCCAGTCGGACTGCTCGACGCCGCCCAGGGCCAGCAAGTGCCAGACTGGCGAGTAGAGATCTCCGGGGCCGAACACCGTGCGGCCGCGGCGGCGGATGGCGTCGCCGTCCCGCTCATAAATGGCCGCGCCGGGCAGGTTTTCATAGTCGCCAAATCGGCATTGCTCGTCCATGTACGCGCCGCCGCCATGGCTCGCCATGCGGAAGCGCCAGCCCCGGTCCAGCGCCATTTTGCGCTGGGTCGCCGGCGGATCTTGAGAGACCAGCGCCACCGCCATGGCGTCCTCCAGATGCGCCAGCACGCCGTTCAACCCATCCGCCCACAGCGTGCAGTAGCGGCAGGCCTGGCCCATATTGTGGATCAGGAGCAGCCGGTCCCGACCGGCGAACAGGGCCGAGAGGGTGATCTCGCCATCGATGGTCTCAAAGCGGTAGTCGGAAACCGGGGCCGGCTCTTCCGCTCGCCGCAGCGCAGCCAGCTTCTGCGCCTTCTCCATGATCTCCCGCTCCAGGGACATCGCCTCGCTCATCTCGAATTCCACTGCGGCCCGTCCTTTCCGGGTAGCCCCTTCCCGCCATCCGCGCTTGGGGTCAGAGCGGCAACGCTTGCTCCACAAGCTTCGACCACAGCGCCACCCCATGGGGCAGGGCCTCATCGTTGAAGTTATATTTCGGATGATGGAGCATCGCGCTCTCGCCATTGCCGATGAATACGAAGCACCCAGGCTTCTCCCGCGCCATGAAGGCGAAGTCCTCCGCGCCCATGGTGGGCGGCTGCTCTCGGAGCACGTTCTCCTCGCCCGCCACCGCCAAGGCCGTGGCCAGCGCGACCTCGGTCGCCCCGGCGTCATTGACCACCGGCGGATAGCCGTTCGGCCGCTGCTCCAGCGTCGCCGACACTTGGAAGGCCTCCGCAGTGAGGCGGGTCATGCGGTCCATGTGCTCATAGATCTCGGCGTGCACGCCTTCGTCAAAACTGCGCACTGTGCCGCTGAGGGAGGCGCGATCCGGGATGATGTTGAAGGCGGAGCCCGCCTGGAACCGCGTGACCGACAGCACTGCGGGCTGCAACGGGTCGACGCGCCGGGAGACGATGGTCTGCAACTGCGCGACCAGATGCGCGCCGGCCACCAGCGGATCCCGCGCGCCGTCCGGTTTGGCGGCGTGCCCGCCCTGCCCTTGGATCTCGATGCTAAACTCATCCGCTGACGCCAACACAGGGCCGGAGCGCACCGCGAATTTGCCGAGCGGCATGTTTGGCCAGTTGTGCATGCCAAACACCATTCGGCAGGGGAAACGCTCGAACAGCCCGTCTTCGATCATCGCCTTGGCGCCGGCGCCGCCCTCTTCAGCGGGTTGGAACACAAAATGGACGGTCCCTTTGAAATTCCGGTTCTCCGCCAGATGCTTGGCCGCGCCGAGCAGCATGGTCGTGTGCCCGTCATGGCCGCAAGCGTGCATGCGGCCTGGGTTCTGCGACGCGTATTCTAGCCCGGTCTCCTCCTGGATCGGCAAGGCGTCCATGTCGGCGCGGATCAGGATGGCGTCGCCCGGATCGGCGGCCGGCCCGCCTTGGCCATGCAGGGTGGCGACCACGCCCGTCTTGCCGACCCCCGTCGCCACGGCGTCCACGCCGAAGCCGCGCAGCCTCTCGGCGATCACGGCGGCGGTGCGCGTCTCCCATAGCCAAGCTCCGGATGGCGATGGATGTCCTGGCGCCATTCGGCCAGCTCCGGCGCGAGCGCGGCGATGGAGTTGGGGAGGGGCTGCTTCATGTGTCGGGTCTCGTCTGTTCCGGGTCTCGTCCGTTCTTGCGCGCTGCGGCGGCGCGACACACAGAGCGCTGTTCCGCGGTC
>JBCCTM010000050.1:0-14391 GCA_039198535.1 Pseudomonadota bacterium | reverse complement strand
CGTTTCAACAAGCCGATCACGGTCTGCCGCGTGATCCCGTCGAGAAAGCAATCCGGCGTCGGCGTGTGGACCTTGCCGTCCTTCACGAAGAACACATTGGCGCCCGTCGCCTCGGCGACATAGCCGCGGTAATCGAGCATCAGCGCGTCCGAATATCCTTTACGCTCCGCCTCATGTTTGGAGAGCGTGCAGATCATATAGAGGCCGGCCGCCTTGGCCTTGCATGGGATCGTATCCGGGGCCGGGCGACGCCATTTCGCCAAATCAAGCCGCGCGCCCTTGGTGCGCGCTTCGCCGTAATACGCGCCCCAATTCCACACAGCGACCGCCAGATGGATGCTGTTGTCTTGCGCGGAGACGCCCATCATCTCCGATCCGCGCCACGCGACGGGCCGGATGTAGGCGTCGACGAGCTCATTACGTTCGATCGCTTCCATCTTGACGCGGTCCAGCGTGTCCAAATCGACCGGCAGGTCGAAGCCCAACGCGTCTGCTGAGCTTTTGAGGCGCTCTGAATGCCGGCGGCTCTCAAAGATCACGCCGCCATAGGCCCGCTCCCCTTCAAAGACGCTCGACGCGTAATGGAGCGCGTGGGTCAGAACATGGACCCGCGCGTCGCGCCAAGGGAGCCACTCTCCATCCATCCAAATCCAGCCATCCCGGTCGTCGTAGGACTGTTCCGCCATCCAGGCCTCCCCAAAACCCTCGGCCCGCCCCCGCCGTCGCGGTGATGGGCTGCACGGTCAATAATTGCGCAAATGCGTCGTTGAGCGAAACATACCGCGCGACTGCCGGCGCATTTCGCTCGGAGGACGCTAGCGCCGCCGCCCTTGATCAGTCAACATCACTGACATATTCCCAAGCGCCCGATCAGTGTCGACCGCGGCGTAAGCGGTTGTGGCGGTGAGGAGCAGCGATGGCGACGGTGGCGCAGACGCGGGAGGCCCGAAAGACCTTGGAGCAACGAGAGACCCGGCGGAACGTGGATGATGTGCGCCCAGACGCCGAGCTGATGTTCTTCGCCTATCGCGCCTTCACGAGCGACGCGGACGACATCCTAAAAACGGTGGGCTTCTGGCGCGCCCATCACCGGGCGCTGCATTTCATCGGCGCCCGCGCCGGCCTGACGGTCACGGACCTGCAGGCGGTGCTCGATGTAACGAAACAAAGTTTGAACCGCGTCCTCCGCGAATTGATCGAAAAGGGGCTTGTGGAGCGGCGGGTCGGTCAGACAGATCGGCGGCAAAGGACGCTCGCCCTCACAGCAGAGGGCGCGCGCCTTGAGCGCGATCTCGCCGCGGCGCAGGCGGCGCGGGTTCGCAGAGCGTTCGAAGCCGCGGGCCCGGAAGCAGTGGCGGGCTTTCGCGCGGTCTTGACGGAGATGCTCCAGCCCGCTCCATAGCGGCGAGGGCGGGATCGGAGGTGTCAGATGGTCCAACCCGCCAATGCGCTCGCAGTCGCCCCGTCGCCCGAGCGGGATGCGTTCGAAGCGCACATCTTGGTGGTCGATGACGACCAACGAATTCGCTCCCTCCTAAAGCAGTTTCTCGTGAAGACCGGGCATCGCGTCACCGAAGCGCGTGACGCCGCACATGCTCGGCGCCTGGCGGAAATGTTGAATTTCGACATCATGATCGTCGATGTGATGATGCCGGAGGAGGACGGGCTGGCCTTCACCCGCTGGGTCGGTCGTCGGACGCCCGTGCTGCTGCTGACCGCGCGGGGCGACACCGAGGACCGCATCCTCGGGCTGGAAGCCGGGGCGGATGATTATCTGGCCAAGCCCTTTGAGCCGCGGGAGCTGGCGCTGCGGGTCGAAGCGATCCTGCGCCGGGCCGCCGCCGCCGCGCCGAGCCCAACGCGGAGCCCCACCATTTCGCTCGGCTCGGCGACTTTTGACACGGAGCGGGGAGAGCTGTGGCGCGGCGAAGAAGAGGTGCGCCTGACCACCGCGGAAGTGACGCTGATGCGTTTGCTGGCGCGGCGGGTGAACGAACCCGTGAGCCGATCGGAGCTGCTGGCCGAACTCAACCAGGATCATCGCGGCGAGGCGATGGACGGCGACGGCGCTCAGGAGCGCGCCATCGACGTGCAGATCACCCGCCTCCGCCGGAAAGTCGAGGAGACGCCGAAAACGCCGAGGTTCATCAAAACCGTGCGCGGCGCGGGGTACATGCTTTCGCCGGATATCGACGGATGAGCACGGCGCTGTTCACCCATCCCGCTTGCCTGCGCCATGAGACCCCATCGGGCCATCCGGAGCGGGTGGACCGGCTCCGCGCCGTCCTCGCCGCGCTCGAGGATGAGCAATTCGCTGCGTTGATCCGTCGCGAGGCGCCGCCCGTGGCGCTGGATCTGGCGGCTGCGCTGCACAGCTCGGAGATGCTCGCCTCGACGCAGGCCGCCGTGGAAGCGGCTCAGGCGCGGGGCGGCGCCGCCGCAATCGACGGCGACACTTGTGTCTGCGGCGACAGTTGGCAGGCGGCGCTCCACGCGGCGGGCGCATGCGTCGCCGCGGTGGACGCCGTCCTGGGCGGAGAGGCGCGCTCGGCGTTCTGCGCGGTGCGCCCGCCCGGCCACCACGCTGAGCGAGACCGCGCCATGGGCTTTTGCCTGCTCAACACTGTCGCCATCGCCGCGCGCCACGCCCTGGACGCCCATGGCCTGGAGCGCGTGGCGATCGTGGATTTCGACGTCCATCACGGCAACGGCACCGCGGACATCTTCGCGGATGATCCGCGCGTCCTCTACATCTCCACCCATGAATGGCCGTTGTTTCCGGGCACCGGACGGGAGAGCGACACGGGCGCGGGCAACCTTGTGAATGTCACGCTGCCCACGGGCTGCGGGCCAGAGGCGTTCCGCTTGGCTTTTGAGAGCGCCGTCGACCCGGCCATCGACCGCCACCGCCCACAATTGCTGCTGATCTCCGCGGGCTTCGACGCCCACGCCGCCGATCCGCTCGCCACAATCCAAGCCGACGTCGAGGAGTTCGAGTGGATGACGGAACGGCTCTGCGCGTTGGCCGAGCGCCATTGCGACGGCGCGATCGTCTCGACATTGGAAGGCGGATATGATCTGCGCGCCCTCCAGGATGGCGTGGCGGCGCATGTGGCGACGCTGATGCGTCATGCGCAAAAATGAACGGGAGCGCGGCGCGCTTGGCGGGCGCGGCGCTCGGCCGAGAGAACAAAAGCAAACCGAGAGCGATGACATGAGCGATCAAACCGCGGCGTCAGAAATTGAAGCCATGAGTTTCGAGCAAGCCATGGCGGCGCTCGAGCAGATCGTCGGGCAACTCGAGAGCGGCCGGGTGGATCTCGAACAGTCGATCACACTCTATGAACGGGGCGCATTGCTGCGCAGCCATTGCGAAGCGAAGTTGCGCTCGGCGGCCATGCGGGTTGAACAGATCGTCCAGGGCGCCGATGGGGCGGCGACCGGAGCGGCTCCGGCGGAGTTCGACAGCGGCCGCTGAGCCGCTCGACATTGGGGCGAGATGGGGAGAGTCGCCGCGCTGAGGCGCGCGATTTAGGGGTTGGAAGGTGATGGGTCCCGACACTTTTGAGCGGAGATTGGGCGCTCGGGCTCAGCAAACTGAAGCGACGCTCGAGCGCTTATTGCCACAGGAAAGCTCAGATGCGGGCCGGGTCGCGGCGGCCATGCGCTACGCGGCGCTGGGCGGCGGCAAGCGCTTGCGCGCGTTCCTGGCGTTGGAGAGCGCGGCCCTTTTCAACGTGCCGGAGGCGCAGGCGGAGCGGGCGGCGGCGGCGCTCGAATGCGTGCACGCTTACTCCCTTGTCCATGATGATCTCCCCGCAATGGATGACGACGATCTCCGCCGTGGCCGGGCGACGACGCATATCGCCTATGACGAGGCCACCGCGATCTTAGCGGGCGACGCCCTACAGACCATCGCTTTTGAGATCCTCGCCGCGCCCGAGACCCATGGCGATGCGGAGGTCCGCTGCGCGCTGATCGCGGATCTGGCCAAGGGAGCCGGCGCAGAGGGCATGGTGGGCGGCCAAATGCTTGATATCGAGGCGGAAGCCGCCGCCGCTGAGCGCGTCGAGCGGCAAGATCCGGACGCCGCGATGGCCGAGATCGAGCGGCTGCAATCGTTGAAGACCGGGCGGCTGATCACCGCGGCGTGCCTCGCAGGCGCGCGGCTTGGCGGAGCGAGCACCGAGGAGACGGCGGCGCTGCGCAGCTATTCAGACCGTTTGGGGCTGGCCTTTCAGATCGCCGACGACCTTCTCGATGTCGAAGGGGATGAGGAAGCCGCCGGCAAACGCCTGCAGAAAGACGCGGCCGCCGGCAAGGCGACATTTGTCGGCCTGTTGGGCGTCGACGGGGCGCGTCAGGCGGCGCGCAGCCACGCCGATGAGGCGATCGCCAGCTTGACAGTGTTCGGCGACGCGGCCGCGCCGCTTTCGGCCGCCGCGGAGTTCACAATTTCTAGAAAAGCTTGACCGAACTGCGCTATTAACTTTCGCTGAGCGTGTTGGCGGGGGGCTCGGCGCGAGGAAGTGTAAACTTCCCTAGACGCTGAAAGCTCGCCGGAGAGAGCGACGGATTGGGGGAACGATGACTTCGACCAGCGACCGCGGAACCACGGGTAGGGGTGACCAGCGGCACAGCCAGAAGGCGAAAGAAGCGCGGGAGCTTGAACCTTGCTCGTCTGACAAACATCCAAAGCAGGAGGCGAACTTTGCCGACGCGCGGCCCGACACGCCCTTGCTTGACCAGGTCTCCCACCCGGCGGATCTCCGTTCTTTCACCGACGAAGAGCTGAAGCAGATCGCCGACGAGTTGCGCGCCGAGACGATCTCCGCCGTGTCGGTGACCGGCGGGCATTTAGGCGCGGGGCTGGGCGTCGTCGAGCTGACAGTGGCGATCCACGCCGTGTTCGACACGCCAAACGACAAGCTTGTTTGGGATGTGGGCCATCAATGCTACCCGCACAAAATCCTCACCGGGCGCAGAGACCGCATTCGCACGCTTCGGATGGGAGGCGGGCTCTCTGGCTTCACCAAGCGCGCCGAAAGCGACTACGACCCGTTCGGCGCAGCGCATTCCTCCACCTCGATCTCCGCGGGCCTGGGCCTTCGCCTCGGCATGGAGCGGATGAAGCAGATCGAAAACGACATTCCCGACGACGCGGAGATCCCGAAGGGCGGCGTCCAAGGGGCGAACGACGTCATCGCCGTGATCGGCGACGGCGCGATGTCCGCCGGCATGGCCTATGAGGCGATGAACAACGCCGGCGCGCTTGATCGGCGTTTGATCGTGATTCTCAACGACAACGACATGTCCATCGCGCCGCCGGTTGGCGCCATGAGCGCTTACCTGGCGAAGCTTTGGTCAGGCGGCGTCTACACAAGCTTCCGCGAGGCTATGAAGAAAGTCGCCGGCTTGATGCCCGAGGCCATCGAGAGCCGCGCGAAGAAGGTGGAGGAATACACCAAAGGCATCACCGTCGGCGGCTCGCTCTTTGAGGAGCTTGGATTCTACTACCTCGGCCCGATCGACGGCCATAATCTGGACCATCTGCTGCCGGTGCTGCGCAACGTTCGGGAACGGGCGGATAAACCGATCCTGATCCATTGCGTGACCGAGAAGGGCCGGGGCTTTGCGCCCGCCGCCGCCGCCGCCGATAAGGGCCATGCGGTCGCCAAGTTCGATGTGATCACCGGCGCGCAGAAGAAGCCCAAGGCGAACGCGCCCAATTACACCAAGGTGTTCGCGCAGAGCCTGATCAAGGAAGCCGATGAGGACCGCCGCATCATGGCGGTGACTGCGGCGATGCCGTCGGGGACCGGCCTCGATCTCTTCCAAAAAGCGCATCCATCGCGGTGTTTCGACGTCGGCATCGCCGAACAGCACGCGGTGACCTTCTGCGCCGGCATGGCGGCGGAGGGCGTCAAGCCGTTTTGCGCGATCTACTCGACCTTCCTGCAGCGGGGGTATGACCAGGTGGTGCATGACGTCGCCATCCAAGGTCTGCCCGTTCGCTTCGCCATTGACCGGGCGGGGCTGGTGGGCTCCGACGGGGCCACCCATGCGGGCTCGTTCGACCTGGCCTATCTGGCCAATCTTCCGGGCTTTGTGGTGATGGCCCCGGGCGATGAGGCGGACCTGGTGCACATGGTCGCGACCGCCGCTCAGATCGACGATCGCCCATCGGCCTTCCGCTTCCCTCGCGGCGAGGGCATGGGAGTGGACATGCCGGAGCGTGGCGTGCCGCTTGAGATCGGACGGGGACGCATCCTGCGCGAGGGCTCGAAGATCGCCCTGCTCTCGATCGGCGGACGGCTCCAGGACACGCTCCGCGCCGCGGAAGAGCTCGCGATCATGGGCTTCTCCACGACCGTGGCGGATGCGCGGTTCGCCAAGCCGTTGGATGAAGAGCTGGTGCTCCGCCTTGCCCGCAATCATGAAGCTCTGGTCACCGTGGAAGAGGGCTCCGTCGGCGGCTTCGGCAGCCATGTGGCGCAATTGCTCGCGCAAAAGGGCCTTTTTGACAGGGGCTTGCGGTTCCGATCGATGTTCCTTCCGGACATCTTCATCGATCAAGACAGCCCGGCGAATATGGTCAAACAAGCGGGCCTCGACACCGCGTCCATTGCGAAGACCGCGCTGACGGCGCTCGGCGTGGCTCGAAACGGGGCGTTGGACAAGCAGCTTAAGGAGCAAGGCTTGATCGCCTGAAGCTCGTCGGCGCGCTAGAGCGCCCGATCGGGTTCAGAATCCGGCCGGTCGCGCTGCGACGCCCCTTTCGCTGTCCGCCCGGCTCAGCCATAAGGGCGGGGGGCGACGCGCACCACGGCGGACGCCACCAAGGCGCCGCGCCGTGGCGGGAGGTTGCTATGCTGTTTCTCATTGGCCTTGGCGTTCTGCTGGCCGCAGCGGCTGTCCTGTCCCTTCGAAACCGCAGCACTATTGGCAAGCCGCGTGTCACCGCCGGCGGCGCTGACGACGTGCGAGCGGCCGTTAAGCGCTATCGGACCCGGGCCGCGTCGGGCTCCCATCCCTGTGAGGACATCGACGACGCGCGCTTGGCCGCCGCTGGCATGATGTCCGCGATCGCGGGAATGGACGGGCCGCTGACAAAGGCTCAAATCGACGCGATCCGTGTGGAGTGTCGGGCGGCGTTCCGCGTGGTGCAGCGTGAAGCGGACGAGATCGCCGCCTTCGGCCGCTGGCTGGCCGAAGAAGCTGAAGATCCAGAAGACGCCTTGAGCCGCTTGAGCCCCAAGGTCCGCGCGCTGGCGCCGGCGGAGGCGCAGCGGGACCTGATCCGTATGCTTGAGCGGGTGGCCGCGGTCGAGGGCGGCGTTTCTGCGGAGCAGCGACAGGCGATCACGACGGTGCGGCGGCGCATGGCGAACGCTTGAGCGCAAAACCGCGGCCATGCGTCTCGATCAGCGTCTTGTTCACCTCGGCCTCGCCCCCAGTCGCGCCCGCGCCCAAGCCCTGATCCGCGACGGAATGGCCGTCATCGACGGCGTCCCCGCGCGGAAGCCGGGACAAATCGTATCGGACGCGTCGCATATTGAACTCAAAGGCGACGCCTGCCCTTGGGTCTCCCGCGCCGGATTGAAATTAGCCCACGCGCTCGAAATCTTCGGCGTTTCGATGTCAGGATGCGTCGTTTTGGACCTCGGCGCGTCCACCGGCGGCTTTACAGAGGTGTGCCTGGCCCAGGGCGCGGCCCGGGTCTACGCAGTGGATGTTGGACGCGGACAGTTGCATGAGCGTCTCCGGGCGGACCCCCGGGTCGTCGATCTCTCAGCCACCCATGCGCGCGCGGTCGACGCCACGCTTATCCCCGAGCGGCCGGACCGCTTAGTTGCTGATGTCTCATTTATTTCTCTCACGAAAGCTCTGCCCACGCCCCTGAGCCGCCTGGCCCCCGCTTCGGAGCTGGTCCTGTTGGTGAAGCCGCAATTCGAACTGGATCCGAAGCGCATCGGGAAAGGCGGACATGTCAAAGATCCGGCGGACCTGTCGATGGCGGTGGACCGCGTCTCCACTTGGCTGAGGGAGCGGGGCTGGCGGGAGATTAGCACCTGTCCGAGCCCGATCCGAGGCGGCGACGGCGCGATCGAGTTTCTGCTCGCGGCGAAGGCGTGGGACGACCCCGCCGCGCCAAAGGGGCGGGATTTGTCAGAATAATCGAAAATTCATTGAAATGTTGAACAATTGGACCCGTGTAGAGAGGAGTGCGCCATGACGAGCGGAAAGGCGAACAGACGGACGAGAACGCCGCTCTACGACCATGATCCGCTCGTCGAAGGCAGGATCCGCTCGGAGGATCTCGCGGAGTACCCGTCCATTGTTGAGGATTTGCGGGGCGAAATCATCGCGGCGCGGCGAACCCACCGGGCCCTGTCCATCGCGCTGCTGAAATTTAGCCTCGAGCGTTCTTCCAGCACAGGCGAGGCCACGCGGGGGCAAGTCCGCAAGTTTTTGCAGCTGTTCGGCGGCAATCTTCGGCACACCGACAAATGCGGCCTCGTCACCACTGCGGAAGCGCTCGTGATCTTGCCGGGGGCTGAAGCCGATGGCGCGCGGATCGCGATGAACCGTTCGATGGCGTTCAATTTCGCGAAGCGGCTCAAAGGGTTGGGCTTGATCGCTGAGTTCGGCATAGCTGAGCTCGCCTCAAACAATGGCTCAACCCTCGAGCTGATCGACGCCGCGAGGACCGCGATCCACAACACCGAACCGGCGGTCGCCTGATCGCATCAAGGCGCTATCCTCCCTCGGGGCGAGACGAAACAAAATTGTGCGGCGCAGCATTTCCCTCGCCCACGGGGGAGATTGGGGTATCACTGGCGCGCCCGATACGCTACGAAGGCGAAGAATTGCTGCGACTGCGAAAGGATGCTCGATGCTAGATTTGCAAGCCAGCGGAGCGATCCCCGCAGCATCGGACACGCCGAAGATGCGGGGAGAGCCGGTCTCGATCTCGACGACCGATGGCGCGTGTCTCGCCGGGCTTTGGTTTCTGCCAAAACGCAAGCCGAAGGCCACCTATGTGATCCATGGGGCGACCGGCCTCGCCCAGCGCTACTATCGGAAGTTCGCCGCTTGGCTCGCGCAGGAGCAGGGCTGCGCATGCCTAACCTATGATTATCGCGACTTCGCGGCGTCATTGACCGGCGACATCCGCCGGTCGAAGGCGACCTTCTCGGATTGGGGCCTCCGCGATCAGGCCGCGGCGCTGTCGCACGCCGTGGAGCGGTCGCCCACGGGCCAGGTGCGCGTAATCGGACATTCTCTCGGCGGGCTGTTTCTGAACCGCTCTCCGCACAATGCCGCGATCGAAAGCGCGGTGGCGATCGGATCAGGCGATGGAAACTTTCTCGCCGTGCCGCCGTTCTTGGCCCCGGCGAGCTTTTCGTTTTGGTTCGGTTACGGACCCATGCTCGTCTTGACCCATGGCTACCTACCCGGCGCGCTGTCCGGCTTCGGCATGGATTTGCCTGCGGGCGTGTTTTGGGAATGGCGGCGCTGGTGCTCTGAGCCCGGCTTCAGCGCCAGGGCGACGCCGCCCGCGCCGCGCCGCCAAGCGGGGGAGAAGCCTTTTCCCATCACCCTGCTCGCCGTCCAGGACGACGCGCTTATTCGGCCTGACGGCGTCTGGCGCCTGGGCGAAGAGCGTTACGCCGATCATCCCGTGACGCAAAAATTGCTCGAGCCCGAGGCGTTTGAGCTGCGTCGCATCGGTCATATGGGGGCGTTCACCGCGGAAGGCGCGCCGATTTGGCCGGTTCTTGCGGCGGGCCCAAAGCGCGCCAAGCCGGCGACAACCCGCAAGCGCGGCTAGCCAGTCCGCGCGATTAACACTTTCTCAACCACCGGCCTCACGGCTATATGCGGTGGTATGACGACGACCTACACTCAAGATATCAGCGGTGACGGCCCCGACGGGTCGGGCGGCGCCACCAGCGACGAGACCCTGAGCCGGGCGCTTGGGGATCGATATCTGCAATACGCGCTCTCCACGATCATGAACCGGGCGCTGCCGGACGCGCGGGACGGCTTGAAGCCCGTGCACCGCCGCCTGCTGTACGCCATGCGGGCGCTGAAACTCGATCCGGAGAGCGCCTTCAAGAAATCCGCGCGCATCGTCGGCGATGTGATGGGTAAGTTCCATCCCCATGGCGATGGCGCGATCTATGACGCGCTGACCCGGCTCGCCCAGGATTTCTCGGTGCGTTACCCGCTCGTCGATGGACAGGGCAATTTCGGCAACATCGACGGCGATAACCCCGCCGCCATGCGCTACACGGAGAGCCGGCTCACCGACATCGCGCAGCTGCTGCTCGACGGGCTTGATGAGGACGCCGTCGATCTCCGCGAGACCTATGACGGGCTTGAGGAAGAGCCGGTCGTCCTCCCCGCGGCGATCCCCAACCTGCTGGCCAACGGCGCCAACGGCATCGCCGTCGGCATGGCAACCTCCATCCCGCCCCACAATCTGGGCGAGCTCTGCGGCGCGCTCTTGCATCTGATCAAGCACCCGAACGCGCGGCTGGAGACGCTGCTCGAGCATGTGCAAGGCCCCGATTTTCCCACCGGCGGCGTGCTGGTGGAGCCGCGGGAGATGATCGAGCAAGCCTACCGCACCGGCCGGGGCGCCTTCCGCCTCCGCGCGGCGTGGGAGAAGGAAGATCTCGGCCGCGGCCTCTGGCGGATCGTCGTCACGGAGATCCCCTATCAGGTGCAAAAATCCAAGCTGGTGGAGCGGCTTGCCGATCTGGTGACCGGCAAGAAGAACCCGCTGCTGGGCGACGTGATCGATGAGAGCGCCGAGGATGTGCGCTTGGTGATCGAGCCGCGCGCCAAGACGGTGGAGCCGGCGCTGCTGATGGAGACGCTGTTCCGCGCCACCGATCTCGAGGTCCGCGCGCCGCTCAACATGAACGTGTTGAAGGACGGCAAGCAGCCGGGCGTCGTCTCCCTGGCGGAGGCGCTCCGCATCTTCCTCGATCACCGCCGCGAGGTGCTGCAGCGCCGCTCGCAGCATCGGCTCGACAAGGTGGACCGCCGCATCGAGGTGCTGGACGGCTATTTGGTCGCCTATCTTAACCTCGACCGCGTCATCGAGATCATCCGCAACGAAGATGAGCCGAAGCCGGTGATGATGGCGGAGTTCGCGCTTACGGATGTGCAAGCGGAGGCGATCCTCAACATGCGCCTGCGCTCACTCCGCCGCTTGGAGGAGATGGAGATCCGCGGCGAGAAGGAGAAGCTGGTCGCGGAGAAGGCGCTGCTCGAGGCGTTGCTGGCCGATGAGGGCCTGCAATGGGACCGCATCGCCGAGGAGATCCGCGACTTGCGCCAGCGTTTCGGCGAGCGCGCCCCCGGCGGCGCGCGGCGCACTAAGATCGCCGAGGCGCCGGAGGTGGAGGATGTGCCGCTCGACGCGCTGGTGGAGCGCGAGCCCATCACGGTGATCTGCTCCGCCAAGGGCTGGATCCGCACCCAGAAGGGCCACATCGCGCCGGATACGGAGCTGAAATACAAGGATGGCGATGCGGGCCGCTTCCTGTTGCACGCGGAGACCACCGACAAGCTGCTGCTGTTCGCCACCAACGGCCGCTTCTACACGCTGGCCTGCGATAAGCTGCCGGGCGGCCGCGGGATGGGCGAGCCGGTGCGGCTGATGATCGATCTGGGCGAAGGCGACGACATCGTCGATCTCTTCAAGCCTGCGCCCGGGGCCAAGCGCCTGGTGGCGAGCTCCGAGGGCCGCGGCTTCGTGGCGCCGGAGGATGAACTCATCGCCCAGACGCGGGCCGGCAAGCAGGTGCTGGTGGTGGATGGCGGCGCGGTCGCCAAGGCCACGGCGCGGCTGGAGGGCGATCAAGTCGCCGTGGTGGGCGAGAACCGCAAGATGCTGGTGTTTCCCGCGGCGGATCTGCCGGAGATGGGCCGCGGGAAGGGCGTGATTCTGCAGCGCTATAAGAAAGGCGGCCTCTCCGACATCGCCAGCTTCGACAGCGCCACGGGCCTCTCCTGGAGCGACCCAGCCGGCCGCACCCGCACCGAGACGGCCCTCTCCACCTGGACCTCCGCCCGCGCCAGCCAAGGCGCCGACGCCCCGCGGGGCTTCCCAAAGGACAATAAATTCACGGGTTAAACCGCGGCCGGGCCGGGCCGGGCGCTTTTGGGGTGAGGGAAGGACGCGCCTATGCCTGAGGGGCACACCATCCATCGCGCGGCGTTGGATCATGGGAAGCTGTTGAAAGGGCGCGCAGTGGCGGCCAGTTCGCCGCAAGGGCGCTTCGCCGAGGGCGCGGCGCTGATCGATGGGGCCGCCTGCCTCGGCACGGAAGCCGTCGGCAAGCATCTGCTCTACCATTTCGACACCGGCCAGAGCGTGCACATCCATCTGGGCCTCGGCGGCTACTTCACGGTCGCGAAGAAAGCGCCGAAGCCGCCGCGGGAGGTCACCCGGCTGCGCCTCGCCACCGCCAACAGCGCCGTCGACATCATCGGGCCCAACACCTGCGAGTTGCTGCCGAGCGCGGCGATGGAGGCCTTCCGCCTCCGCTACGGGCCGGATTTGCTGGCCGCGAAGCCGGACCCGGACCGCGCCGTGGCGGCGATCCGCAAGAGCCGCGCGCCGATCGCCCGCCTGCTGATGGATCAGAAGGTGATCTCCGGCATCGGCAACATCTACCGCGCGGAGATCCTCTGGCTCCGCGGCCTCAACCCCATGACCCGTGGCGTCGACCTCCCCGAGGCGGAGATCCGCGGCCTCTGGGACGAAATGCGCGCTTTGCTGCAGCTCGGCGTGAAGAAGAACGCGATCATCACCAACCGAGACGCCGTGCGCGCCGGGCGCGTCCATGGCGAGCGGACCAACATCTTCGGCAAGCCGCGCTGCCCCCGCTGCCAGGGCGTCATCGAGAAATCCAAGCTCAGCGGGCGCACGCTCTATCATTGCCCGACCTGCCAGGCGTAAGCGTCCGCCGCCGCCGATCGCCGATCGCCGATCGCCGATCGCCGAACAGATTGTTGCCGATCCCGCCCCTCCTCCAGCGCCGCGACCGACCCAATCTCCGCGTAACGCGACGGCGCACTCCCGCGCCGGCGTTGGTCAAATGGAGGGTGAGATGGATATGGCGAGGCGGCGCGCGGCGCCGTGGCGGCCTTGGATCGCCGGCCTGATGGCGGCTCTCGTGCTGGGTCTGTCGACGACGGGCGCGGCGGCGCGGACAACCCTTTCTGAAGAGACGCGGGCGGCGCTGCTGGCGGGCGAGCTGGCGATCTATTTCCGCCACGCGGCCACCACCTGGTCCGGCGTCGATCGGATCGAATGGCCGCGCTCCCGCCAGCGGCTGCTGTCGGCCGAGGGCGTGGCGCAGTCAGAGCAGATCGGCGCGGCGATCCGGGATTTGGGCGCGCCCATCGGCGACGTGCTGGCGAGCCCCTTCGCCCGCTGCCGGGACATGGCGGAAATCGCCTTCGGCCGCGTGGAGGAGCGCCGCGAGCTGCTGGGCCTGCTCAGCGACGCCTCCGGCCGCCCCGCGCGCATCGCCTATCTGCGCCAACAGGTCAGCACGCCCACCGGCGGCGCGGGCAACCGGGTGATCATCTCCCATCGCTCCAACATCGCGGAGGTCGCCGGCGCGTCGCTCGGCGAGGGCGACGCGGTGCTGCTGCGGCCGCTGGGCGACGGACGCTTCGAGACGCTTGAGATCGTGCGGCCTGGGGATTGGACCGCGCTCGCGGCGGGACAGCCTGGCTAAACGGGAGCTGCGGCCTCACAGCCGCGGCCTTACCGCCGAAGAAGGCCGCGGGCCGCGGAGACGCAGGGCCAGAGGCCTAAGGCCATGAAAAAGGCGAAGAACGCATCCTGGGGTGTCGGGCCGCGGAGGCCGATATGGACGGCGCTGGCCCCGAGCATCGCCAGGTACCAGAAGATCGTGGCGGTGTGGACCACGTCGACGGTGCGGTCCGAGAGCTCGCCGCGGCGGACGAACAAAAAAGCGATGAAGGGGACCATGACGACGCAGGCGAGCGGCCAGAACCCGATCACCGGCTCGGCCCGCTCGACCCAGACCGCCAGAACGCCGAGGCCGCCGCAGCCGATCGTCCCCTTCAGCGCGGCGCCGTCCATGAACGCTCAGCCCCGCCGCCAGGTCGTCTCCCGCATCACTTGGATGCAGGGCGCGACGCCGAGGCCGAGCAGCGCGAAATACAAGAGGTCGTAGATTTCAAACCCGCGGGAGGCGATCGCCAGCACCGCCGCCGCGGCCAGCGCCAGATACCAAAGCACGCCGATGGTATGGACGACGTCCACCACGGCCCAGGGCGCGGCCCCGCGCCGGAACAGGACGAAGATGAAAAACGGCGCGGCGCAGAGGCCGG
>JBCCTM010000049.1:0-14520 GCA_039198535.1 Pseudomonadota bacterium | reverse complement strand
TCGCGGGCGTCACCTTGGTGATATCGTTGTCGAGCTTTGAGCCGACCATCGACTATGTCGTCACCAAGATCCCGCGCTTTGCTTTTGAGAAATTCCCCGGCGCCAAGCCCGAACTGACCACGGCGATGAAATCCGTGGGCGAGGCCATGGCCATCGGCCGCAACTTCGCCGAGAGCCTGCAGAAAGCGCTGCGCTCGCTGGAGACCGGCCTCTCAGGGCTCGATGAGTTGGAGATCGCCGACGACGCCGCCTCAGAGACGCCGGAGGAGCGACGCGAAGCCATTGTCGCCACCCTCTCCCGCCCGACGCCCGACCGCCTGCGCGCCGCCGCCCAAGCGCTCCGCGAGGGCTTCACGGTGGGGGAGGTGCACGCCGCCACCAAATTCGATCCGTGGTTCCTGGAGCGGCTGGATGAGATCGTCGCCGCGGAGGCCGAGCTGATCCGGGTGGGCCTACCCCAAGACGCGCGGGCCATGCGCCGCCTCAAAGGCTTGGGTTTTGCGGATAAGCGGATCGCCAAGCTCGCCAACCGAGCCGAAGCGGAGGTGCGCGCGCTTCGCCATGCGCTCGGCGTCACGCCGGTGTTCAAGCGGATCGACAGCTGCGCGGGCGAGGTCGAGGCGCTCACGCCCTACATGTACTCCACCTATGAGGCCGACCATCTGGGCGCGGCGGAGTGCGAAGCCGCGCCGAGCGATCGCACCAAGATCGCCATTCTCGGCGGCGGGCCGAACCGGATCGGGCAAGGCATCGAGTTTGACTATTGCTGCTGCCACGCCTGCTTCGCCCTCGCCGAGGCGGGCTATGAGACGATCATGGTCAACTGCAATCCAGAGACCGTCTCCACCGATTACGACACCTCCGACCGGCTCTATTTTGAGCCGCTCACCATCGAGGACGTCCTTGAGATCCTAAGCGTCGAGCAGTCCAAGGGAACGCTCAAGGGCGTGATCGTGCAGTTTGGCGGGCAGACGCCGTTGAAACTCGCCCAAGGTCTGGAGGATGCGGGTATTCCGATCCTCGGCACCTCGCCCGACAGCATCGACCTAGCGGAAGACCGTGAGCGTTTTCAGAGCCTTCTGGCCCGGCTCAAACTCCGTCAGCCGGCCAATGGCGTCGCCCGCTCGGCGCCTGAGGCGGTGGCTGTCGCCGAACGGCTCGGCTACCCGCTGGTGATCCGCCCTTCCTTCGTGCTCGGCGGGCGCGGGATGGAGATCGTCCGCGATCGCGCGCAGCTTGAGCGCTATATCAAGGAGGCGGTGGCCGTATCAGGCGACAGCCCCGTGCTGCTCGACAGTTATCTCTCCAACGCGGTGGAGATCGATGTGGACGCGCTCTCCGACGGCGAGAACGTGGCCGTCGCCGGCGTGATGCAGCATATCGAGGAGGCGGGCGTGCATAGCGGGGACAGCGCTTGCTCCCTGCCGCCTTACTCCCTCTCGCCCGGCATGATCCAAGAGATCGAGGCCCAGTCCAAAGCCTTGGCGGAGGGGCTTGAAGTGGTCGGGCTGATGAATGTGCAATTCGCGGTGAAAGACGACGAATTGTTTGTGCTGGAGGCCAATCCGCGCGCCTCGCGCACCGCCCCCTTTGTAGCAAAGGCGGTCGGCGCGCCCATCGCCAAGATCGCCGCGCGCCTGATGGCTGGTGAGCCGCTCTCGGCTTTCCCCGCGCCCGTGGCGCCCACGGGCCATGTGGCTGTGAAAGAGGCGGTTTTGCCCTTTGCGCGCTTTCCCGGCGTGGACACCATCCTCGGCCCTGAAATGCGCTCCACCGGTGAAGTGATGGGCCTCGACGCCAGTTATCCCGCCGCATTTCTGAAAAGCCAGATCGCCGCCGGCGTCACCCTACCGCGGGAAGGCGCGGTGTTCATTTCCGTCAGAGATCCCGACAAGGAGGCCGCCGTCGAGGCGGCGCGGCGGCTGACGGCCGTGGGGTTCGAAGTGGTGGCCACCTCCGGCACCGCGCGCGCCTTGCAAGCCGCCGGCGTCGCCGCGAAGCCCGTGTTGAAGGTGCATGAGGGCAGGCCGCATATCGTCGACCACATGAAAAACGGCGAGATCGCCCTGGTCTTCAACACCACCGAGGGCGCGCAATCGTTGAAGGACAGCTTCGACATTCGCGCCAGCGCGCTGTTTCTCAAGATCCCCTACTACACCACCGCCGCAGGCTCCTTGGCGGCGGTTAGGGCCATCGAGGCGCAAGATGACGCGCCGCTTGCGGTCGCGCCGCTGCAATCCTATTTCCGCACGTCTTAATCCCGCGCGGCGCCCAGCGGCCGGGGCGCGAGCGTCGTCAAGGCGACTTGTCGCAGGCCGGGATCGGACGCAGAGTGTGGCGTCGCGCAACTGAGCTAGGCGGGCGCGACCGTTGGAGCCACGGAGCCCAGCGGCCCGCCCGCCTCGACCGAGTGAGGACCGAGATGGATAAGATCCCGATGACCGCAGAGGGCTATGAGCACCTGCAGACGGAGCTCAAGGAGCTGAAATCCGTCGAGCGGCCGGGCGTCATCAAGGCGATCGCCGAGGCCCGCGAGCATGGCGACCTCAGTGAGAACGCCGAGTACCACGCCGCGCGGGAGAAGCAGAGCTTTATCGAAGGCCGTATCCTCGAGCTGGAGGCCATGATCAGCCGCGCCGACGTGATCGATCCGACGCGCCTGGCCGGCGACACCATCAAATTTGGCGCGACGGTCACCCTCGTGGATGAGGACACAGAGGAACAGAAGACCTACCAGATCGTCGGCGAAGTCGAAGCGGATATCGAGCGCGGCAAGCTCAACATCAACTCGCCGCTGGCCCGGGCCTTGATCGGCAAGGAGGAAGGCGACGGCGTCGAAGTGATGACGCCCGGCGGCGGCCGGTCCTACGAGGTCGTCACGGTTAAATTTGTCTAGCCACATGGGCGAGTGGAGCGCGCGAACGCTAGGCGCGCCCCGCTCCGGCCGCAAATCTACGATCCTGACGCGACCGTCGACGTTTGGGCCCTTTTGTTTTATGTGGCGGGCCACGTGAGCGCATCCGTCTGCGCGCCGTGCTTTGAGGCGCGGCGAGGCGCGGATCGGGCGCGCGGCGCGCGTGTCGCCGAACGAAGAACGCGATGGACCAGGAACCGCGGCGATGTCGCGACAGGCTGAGGGAGCGCCATGGCTGCTGACACCGATCCTCCGATGAGCGGCGGCGGGCGGCCGCGCCGAGCGGTGATCACCGACACCAGCTATGACGACGCCGGCTATCTGGAGCGCGAGCAGGATGGCGTGCCGGATGATGTCGAACGGGCGGCGGCGGCGAGCCGGGCCAAAGCGGCCCGCCGAAGAAGCGCTGGACCGGATCGACGGGCGCAAACCGCCGCGCGCCTGCGTCGAGATGAGGCGCGGCGGGAGCGGCGCGCCGAAGGCGGCGGCGTGGTCTGGCGCTTGGCGACGCTGGCGACGCTCCTGTGGCTCGGCGGTGTGGCGGCCTTCGCCACAGGATCGTTCCAACTGCCGCTGACGACGGTCGACGCCTTCTCCGCCGCGGCGCTGCAGATCCCGCCGCATCTGGCGCTGATGGTCGCGGCCGTGGCCATCGCCCCGCTCGGCATCATCTGGATGACCGCTCTAACGGCGCGCCGTGCGGGCGCGCTGAAGGCGGCCACGGAGACGCTGGTGGGCCGGCTCGACCGCAGACCGGACGGCGACGGCGGCGGCGCGGCGACGCGCCGGGCGGCCAGCGGGGTCGAAGCCAATCTCACCGCAGCGGTCGAGGCGGCGGAACGCGCTCAGGATCGTCTGCAAGCGGAGCGTGAGGCGCTCACCCAGGTGCTGGACCGGCTGGACGGGGCGGCGGCGCGGGTCGAAGCGGCGGCCGAGGCGGACCGGCGCGGCGGCGCGGCGTTGGCGTCAGCCGCCGGTGGAGCCGCAGTCGGCGCAGCGGTTGGCGGCGGGGCCATGGGCCTTGAACCGGCGAGCATGTTGGCCGGAGCTGCGGCGGAAGCGACCTCGAGCGCCGCGTCGAATGGCGAGTATCGCAGCGCGGACATGAGCTTCGAAGAGGATCTCGACCGGGATTTACGGGAAATCGAACCCGACGATCTGGACGAAGAAGACGACTTGGACGACTTCGCGCCCGCGCTCGGCCCAGAACGCCGCGCGCCGGAGCGGGATCAGAGCATCGTCGCCGGTTCAGGCGAGAGCGGCCGCGCCCGTCGTCAACTCGATCAGATCGACGCGTTGCGGCGTCGCGTGGAGAGCAGCCGCGGCTCAGGATCCGGCATGGGGTCTGGCATGGGATCGGGCATGGGGTCTGGCGGCGGCGGTCTATCGGCCGGAATGAGCGCGGCGGGCGGCGCAGCAGGCGCAGCGGCGATCGCAACTGGAGCGACCGCGGCGGCCCCGGTCCCGTCGCCGGAGGCGAGCCCCATACCTTCGGGCGGCGCGCTGGACTGGGCGAAGCTCATCACGGCGGCGAATTTCCCTGAGAGCGAAGACGACCAGGAGACGCTGGACGCGCTCTATGCGGTGCTCACCGATCCGGAGGCGGCGGCGCTCCTGCAATCGGCGGAGGACGCGCTTTCTGGCCTCGCGGATGCGCGGCTCTTCATGGAGGATGTGCAGCCCCATCACGCGCCGACCGAGCTTTGGCGCGCCTACATTGTCGACGGCAGACGGCGCGACGTGATGGATTTGGGCGGCGTGCGAGACCCCCACGCCATCGAGGACGCGACAGTGGCGCTGCGCACGAAATCCGATTTCAACGAGACCACCGAGCGTTTTCTCGACCGTTATGAGACCATGGTGGAGCGGCTGTTCAGCGAGGCGCCGGCCCCGACCATGGCCGTCGAGTTGGCGGACACGCGCACGGGGCGCGCTTACATGCTGCTCGCGAGAGCTTCGGGCCGCTTCGGCTAGGCGCGGGCGAGATGCCGCTGACGGTTGGCGTCGAGCGTTGGCGTCTCGCACAGCCCTTTAAAATCGCCCGTGGCGTCAAGACAGAGGCCGTCACGCTCACCGTGCGGATCTCCGAGCGCGGGGCGGATGGCGCGATCCGGGTCGGCCAAGGGGAAGCCACGCCGTACCCGCATTTCGGCGAAGACCCGGAGTCCTGCGCGGACGCCGTATCGGCGCTGCGCGGTTGGATCGACGCGCCAAGCGCCGGCGCGCCGGCGGAGCGTCGGGCGCGGCTCCAAGCGACCCTCAGCCCAGGCGCGGCCCGCAACGCCGTCGATTGCGCGCTCTGGGATCTGGAGGCGAAGCTCACCGGCCAACCGGCGCCCACCCTCGCGGGGCTGACAGCGCCGGGGGCGGAGGACCCGGTGGAGACGGCCTACACCGTGAGCCTCGACCGGCCAGAGAGGATGGCCGACGCCGCAAGAGCCGCCAGAACGGCGGGCCGCGGGGCGCTCCTTAAGCTCAAGCTCGGCGCGGGCGGACCCGCCGATGAGATCGCGCGCATCAACGCCGTGCGCGCCGCGGTGCCCAAGGCGCGGTTGATCCTCGACGCCAATGAAGGATGGGACCTGGAGACGCTCCAGGCCGTCGACGGGCCGGCGGCGGCGGCCGGCGCGCTGTTCATCGAGCAGCCTCTGCCAGCGGCGGACGATGCGGCCCTGGCCGGGTTGGCGCTCGCAACGCCGCTCTGCGCCGATGAAAGCTGCCATGGCCCGGACGATCTCGACCGGGTCGCGGAGCGCTACGGCGTTGTGAACCTGAAACTCGACAAAACCGGCGGCTTCACCGCAGCCATCGCATTACGGGAGGCGGCGCTGGCGCGGGGGCTCGGCCTCATGGTGGGGTGCATGGTCTCCACCTCGCTCGCGGTGGCCCCGGCCTATTGGCTGTGCGCCGGCGCGGTGGCGGTGGATCTCGATGGGCCGCTGCTTCTAGAACGGGATCGGGAGCCCGGCCTTGTCTACACCGGCGCGACGATGGCCCCGCCGGAGCCCGCGCTTTGGGGTTAAACCTTTGGGAACGAGACCCGGTCGACGCCGGGCTTTTTGAGCGGGGACACGCCATGGCGCCAGCCATCTCAGGTCTTCACCATGTCACGGCGATCTGTGGGCCGCCGCAACCCAATCTCGATTTCTATGTGAAATTGCTTGGTCAGCGCCTCGTCAAACGGACCGTCAACTTCGACGCGCCCGACGCGTATCACCTTTATTATGCTGACCAACGCGCAGCCCCTGGATCTATTCTGAGCTTTTTTCCCTTCATCGACGCCGGCCCCGGCCGCGCAGGACCGGGCATGGCGAGCGCTGTGGCCTACGCGGTGAAGGATCTCGACGATGAGATGCTGCGTCTGGCCGAGGACGCGGTCGATTTCGACGGCCCGTTCGTCCGCTTCGGCGCCCGGGGCCTCGCGCTCAACGATCCCGATGGTCTGAGGATCGAACTGCTCGAAGACGCAAACGCCGATGGCGGATTTCACTCGGCCACGCTCTGGCTCAGCGCGGTTGAGGCCACCGAACAGGTGCTGGCGCTCATGGGATACGGCCGCGTGGGCGAGGAACGGACCACAACCGGGGGGACGGGCGGCGCCGAGCGCAGGATCCGATTGGCGTCGACCCAACCGTCCCGCGGCTCGATCGTCGATCTCCTCGTCTCCGACGCGCCCTCCATCGGCCGGCCTGGCGCGGGCTCGATTGATCATGTGGCGTTTCGCGTGGCCGATGACGCCCAGCAGATTGAATGGCGGGAACGATTGCAGTCGGCCGGGCTGGACGTCACCCCAGTGATCGACCGGCAGTATTTCAACGCTGTTTATTTCCGAACGCCCGGCGGCGTGCTGTTCGAGATCGCGACCGATCCGCCCGGCTTCGCCGTCGATGAGGATCCGGCTCATCTGGGCGAGGCGCTGAAGCTTCCAGCTCAATACGAAGGCCGGCGCGACCGGCTTGAGCGGGTCCTCCCGGAGCTGAAGCTCCCCAAGCGCCCTTCATGAGCGCCTCCCGCAGCCCCCACGGCCCCCATGCGGCGGCCCTCGCGGCCTCCCTCGCCATGGGCGGCGCGCCGCTGAGCCGCGCGCGGATCGCCGTTTTGGCGTGTCATGGGCGCGGCGGCTCGCCGGCGGACATGCTCAGCTTGGTCGACCGTCTCGCCCTTCCCGACCTCGCCGTGGTCGCCCCCGCGGCGGCCGGCAGGTCATGGTGGCCCAACAGCTTCCTCGCTCCCCTCGCCGCCAATGAGCCCGGCGTGTCATCCGGGCTCTCCGTCATCGAGGCGGTGCTGGATGATCTGGAAGCGTCGGGGTTTGGCGCGGAGCGCGTGGCGCTGTTGGGCTTTAGCCAAGGCGCCTGCCTGGCGCTCGAAGCGGCGGCGCGGCTCGCGCGCCCCTTCCATTGCGTCGCCGGCTTGTCCGGCGGCCTGATCGGCGCGTCGGACACCGCTGGAGCGCCGCAGCCCGAGCTATATGGCTGGCCTGACAAGCAGTTCGACTATCCGGGCGCGCTCCCAGACGCGCCTGTTCTCATCGGGTGTCATGAGGAGGATCCGCACATTCCGCTCCGGCGGGTGCGGCGGAGTGGCGAGGTGTTCCAGGCGCTCGGCGCGAACGCGGAAATCCTGGTCATCCCCGGGGCGGGGCATGGCGTCGTCGCCGAGGAGGTCGCCTGGCTGCGCCGCCAGCTCAACGTCTAGCCGCGGGCCCTGCAAAGCGCTTTGAGGGCAGCGCCAGCGCCGCGACCACGCCGATCACTGCGCTGGCGGCGCCGATCCAATAGGCCCCGCCCGCCAGCATCGGATAAAGCTCCGCCGCCGCCATGGTCACCAGCAACATGCCGAGCCCGCCCGCAGTCGCCGACACGAGCCCCTGCGCCGTCGCCGTTCGGTCCGCGGGCACGGCGGCCTGCACGAAAGCCAGGGTCGCCAGCAGGGTGAGGCCGAAGGTGAGCCCGTGGGTCGCTTGCAAGGCCGCCACCACGGCCAAAGGCGGATCGAAGGCCATGAGAGACCAGCGCGCCGCGGTCACGGCCCCGGTGAGGATCAACGCGCCCCGCGCGCCGAGCCGCGCCATCAGGCTCGCGCCCACCGCGAACACCATGATCTCCACCAACACGCCCCAGCTCCACAGCCGGCCGATCACCGCCTCGGAATAGCCAAGCGATTTCCAATGGATGGAGCCGTAGACGTAGTAGACGCCGTGGCTGGACTGGATCGCCGCCACCGCCAGCAAGAACACGAGGAAGCGCGGCGCCAGCAACCAGCTCGCCCCGCGGGCCGCAGCCTGCGCGGGCCGGGCGTCGCTCGGCGCCAGCAGCGGCCCTGGGGCGTCGCCAGGCGGGCCGGAGGGCGCGGCGAGAGGCGTCTTGAGGCCCACCGGCGCGACCATGGCCGCGGCGGCGCAAAGCGCATAGGGGATCACGATCCACCAAAGTGTGGCGTCCGCCCCAAACAGCCCGATCGTCTCCCCGCAGAGCAGCGTCGCCAACAAAAACGCCGCCGAGCCCACGCTGCGCGCGCGGCGGTAGGAGAAGCCAAGGCGCTCGGCGCTGGCGTAGCCATGGGCGTCCGACAGGGGGATGAGGGCGGCGTAGGAGACGGCGAGGATGATCGTCAGGATGTAGACTTCGACCCGCGAGCCCGCGAGCGCCAATGCGCCGCCCGCCAACAGCCCGGCCAAGGCCATCGCCGTCATCATCGCCGCGGGACGTCCCAACCGGTCCGCCAAGGCGGGGGCCCCGGCCCCGGCCACGATCCGCGCCGCCACCGCCGCGGCGTGGACCCAACCGATCTCCGAGGCGGCGAGGCCCCAATCCTCGAGCCATAGGTTCAAAAAACCGATCTGCGCGCCGAGCGCCATGTAGAGGCCGGTGAACAGCAGCGCATAGGTCGCCTCGCCCCGCCACCGCGCCGCCTTCGTCCGAGCCGCCGCAGATGCGTCGCCACCGGCGGGACCGTCCGGGCTCATGGCGGCGCTCCTCTCGCGCCCATGCCGTTTTGTAAGGCGAGATGGCTCCGATAGACGATCGGATCGCCCGGCCGGACGGTCTCCAGCGCCTCCGGCAGATCCGCGAGCCCATCGGATGCGGCTAAGCCGTCGAGCCGCGCGGAGCCTTGCGCGTCCACCCGCTCCAGCCGATCGCCCAGGCCGCGGCGCACCAAGACGAATTCGCGACGCCCTGGCCGCTTATGGTGATGAAAGCCGCTCACCAGCGTAACGCCTGGGTCGGGCGCGCATTCAGAGCCGCGCAGTCCGGCCAGCCGCAGCAGGGACGGGCGGGCCACCATGCAGAAGCAAACGAGGGCCGCGACCGGGTTGCCCGGCAGCGCGAACAGCGGCGCGCCACGCCAGCGCCCCACGGAGAGAGGCCGGCCGGGCTTGATGGCGACGCCGCGCACCCAAGGCGGCTCGGGCGCGGCCTCAAGCGCGGCGCCGATCCGGTCCTGCGCGCCCTCGCCGACGCCGCCTGTCGTGATGATCGCATCGGCCGCCTCCGCCGCCTGGTCGAGCGCCGCGGCGACAGCGGCGGGCGCGTCTGCGACCCGGCCGAGATCCACATGTTCTAGCCAAGGCGCGCGCAGCAGCGCCGCCAGGAGCGGTCCGTTGCTGTCCAGCACATCGGCGGGCCCATGGGCCTCCCCAGGGCCGACCAGTTCGTCTCCCGTTGAGAAGGTCGCGACCCTGAGGCGCCGGCGTAGACGCACCGCCTCCACGCCGGTCGCCGCCAGCAAGGCGGCCCTCTGCGGGGTCAGCGCGACGCCCGATGGCGCGATGATCTCGCCCGAGGCCGCCACTTCGGCGCGACGGCGGCGATTGGCCCCGGCGGTCGGCGGGGAAAACCGAAGCGCGGCCTCTCCGCTCCCGGTGACAGTCTCCGAAACCGCTTCTTGCGCCACCACCGTATCGGCCCCGATCGGGATGGCCGCGCCGGTGAGCGTGCGCGCGGCCCGGCCCGGCTCCAGCGTCCCCTCTAAAGGCGCCCCCGGCGCGGCCAGGCCCGGCGCGAGTGAGAGGACAAGGGGCTCGCCCGCGTCGCTCGCGGCGTTTTCGGTGGCGTTCTCGGTGGCGTTCTCGCCGGGATGGGCGAAGACGAAGCCGTCCAGCGCCGCCACGTCGCATGCCGGATAATCGCGGCGCGCCTTCGCCTCCTCCCCCAGGATGCGCCCGATGGCGGCCGCCACAGCGGTCGGAACGTCTTCGATGGACGCCGCAGTTGAGAGCGCCTCAGCCAAACGCGCCTGCGCGGCGGCGAGGCGCATGGGGCCCCCCGATCTCACTCGGTCGCGCGCCCAGCTGTGGCCAGCTGCACATCCGCAAGCAAGAACGAGGCGATCCCGGCCGCGTCGTCGATGTGAAACTGCGGGAGCGCGGCTGCTGCGTCAGCATGGGCGGGCGAGGCCAGATCGATGGCCAGAGCGCTCGTCCGGTCGCTCGCGATGGCGCGCACCGTGCCCTCCGCGGCCGCATCCGCCGAATGCGCGGACGCTTCATCCCCCCGACGCACTTCGATCTTGGGATGGGACGCGCGTTTAAACCCCTCAATCAAAACCAGATCCACCGGCGTCATCTTCGCGATCAGCGAGTCAAGATCGGGCGGGGCCGCGCCCCTCAATTCGCTCATCAGCGCCCAACGCTTCTCCGAGGCGACCAGAACCTCCCGCGCGCCCGCCTGGCGATGGATCCAACTGTCCTTGCCCTCATGGTCGATCTCGAAGCCATGATGGGCGTGTTTGAGGGTGGAGACGCTCAAGCCCCGGGCGGTGATCTCCTGGACGAGCTTTTCAATCAGCGTGGTCTTGCCCGCGTTCTTCCAACCGATCACGCCATACCGCTTCACCCGCTTGGCTCCCCTTCCTGGATCGACCGCCCCTGCGCCTGCAGCCGAACCTCCGCCAAGCGCATATCACCCTGGGTGTTGACGTTGAAGAAGGCGTCCGCGCCGGGCTCGGGCTGTTGCGGATACACCGCCCGCGCGCAGCCGCAGCGCGCCACCCAGTCGGACATGCGGCGCACCCCCTCGCCCTGCAGCGCCTCGGCGAGATCATGGCGCAGCGCGGTCGGCCAGATCCCAAAGGTTGGATGATCGCGGCGCGCGCCGCCCAGAGCGTCCGTCGCCGCGCAAGCCGCGCCGTTTTCGCCGGCCGCCGCGCTGAGATCCGCGACCAGCGTCTCCGGAAAGAACGGCGTGTCCACCGCCACCGTCACCACCGCCGGCGCGCCCCGCGCCGCGGCATGCTCAAGGCCCGCCAGGAGACCCGCCAGCGGCCCCAAGGGCTGGGCGTCCCTCACCTGAGGGGGCGTCGCCGCGGCGTGTAGACCGATTTCTTCCCAAGCGGCGGCGTACCGCCCCTGCGGCCCATTGGCGCTCAGCGCCAAATCCCGCGCGCCGCCCGCCAACTGGGGAGCGAGCCGCACGGCGACCCGCGCCAGCAGCGTCCGCCCGCCGAGCCGCAACAGCGCCTTCTCCGCGCCGCCCATGCGCCGCCCTTCGCCGCCGGCCAGGATCACCCCGAGGAGCGCCGGAGCTCCGCTGTCACGCATGGGGCCGCGTGAGGCCTGCGTCATCGGGCCCGCGCCTCCAGGCTCCGCTTTCCCAAATAATTCGACGCAAACATGCCTCACCCCGTTAGAAGCGTCCTCGGATCCAACGGCTTGGCGCATCTTGGACCCCGCGCGACGCGCGCCTGGAGAGCTAAGGAGCAGACCATGCGACCGCACCGCAATGTGAAAATCCTGGCGACGCTCGGTCCGGCCTCCGCCACCGAAGACGCGATCCATGGACTTTATGAGGCCGGCGCCGACGTCTTCCGCATCAATATGAGCCATGGCGACCATGCCGGCGCCGCGGCCCTGCACGCCGCCGTGCGCGCGGTCGAGACGCGGGTGAGCCGGCCCATCGCCATCCTCGCGGATCTCCAGGGCCCCAAGCTGCGCATCGGCGCCTTCGACGGAGACCAGAAACCGGAGCTCAACACGGGCGATCGCTTTCAACTGGACCTCGAGGACGCGCTCGGAGACCGCAACCGCGTGACGCTGCCCCATCCTGAGATCTTCGCGGCTTTGGAGCCCGGCGCGCGCCTGCTGCTGGACGATGGCCGGGTGACGCTGCGCGTGCTGGAGAAATCCCCGCGCCGCCTGGTGACGGAAGTGCTCGTGGGCGGCGTGGTGTCCAACCGCAAGGGCGTCAACGTTCCGGATGTGGATTTGCCCCTGGCGGCGCTCACCGCAAAGGACCGCGCCGATCTGGACTTCATGTGCGGGCTGGGGATCGACTGGCTCGCGCTCAGCTTCGTGCAAAAGCCTGAAGACGTGGTCGAAGCTCGGGAGCGCGCCGCGGGGCGCGCGGCGATCATGGCCAAGATTGAGAAGCCCCGCGCCGTGCACCGCATCGACGCGATCCTCGCCGAGGCCGACGGCGTGATGGTGGCCCGGGGCGATCTCGGCGTGGAGTTGCCCGTCTCCGACGTGCCGCCCATCCAGAAGAAGCTGGTGATGCGCGCCCGCGCTTTCGGCAAGCCGGTGGTGGTGGCGACGCAGATGCTGGAAAGCATGATCTCAAGCCCGTCGCCCACCCGCGCCGAAGTGACCGACGTCGCCCACGCCGTCTACGAGGGCGCAGACGCGATTATGCTGTCGGCGGAAAGCGCCACCGGCGCATTTGGGCGAGAGGCCGTGCGCACCATGTCTGACGTGGCGGACCGGGTGGAGCGGGACCCTGAGTATCGCCGCGGCCTTGTGGACACGCGGACCAAAGCCCGGGCCACCGCCGCCGACGCCATCACCGCGGCCGCCCGCGAGTTCGCGGAGACGCTGGAAGTGAAGGCGCTCTGCTGCTTCACGCACACGGGAACCACCGCGCAGCGCATGTCCCGCGAGCGCCCGCTGGTGCCGATCATGGTGCTCACGCCCTTCACCCATATCGCCCGGCGCATGGTGTTGCTGTGGGGCAGCCATGCGGTGGTGACCGCCAAGCTCGAGCGCTTCAAGGAGGCGGTGGCCACCGGGCTGCAGATCGCGGAGCAAAATGAGTTGGCGGCGGAGGGCGAGCCGATCGTCATCATCGCCGGCGTGCCGTTCAACGTGCCGGGCACCACCAACATCATGCGGGTCGCGACGGTGGGCGAGACCATCGGCCAAGGCGACGTGATGGTCTGATCGCGTCGCCCGACGCGCTACGCCCGCTTTCGCCGCGCGACCGACCACGCTAGCCTCCCCAAAAAACGGGGAGGGATTTTCCATGATTTCACGACGTCACTTGTTGCGCGGCGCGGCCGCCTGCGCGCTGCTGCCGACACTGGCGCCGGGGCGCGCCGCCGCGGCGGGCGACCCTTTCATGAAGCTCGACGCCACCGCCCAAGCCGCCCTGGTGAGCAGCGGCGAGGCCTCCGCCGCGGAGTTGGTGGCCGCGTCGGTCTCTCGGATTGAGGCGCTGAACCCCGCGCTCAACGCGGTCGTCACCACCTCCTACGAGCAGGCGCTCGCCGTGGCGACCTCCGGGCCGCCCGCCGGGCCGTTCCAAGGCGTCCCCTATCTAATCAAGGATCTGGTGGACCAAGCCGGCGTGCGCACCACGCGCGGCTCGAAGCTGTTCGCCAACGCCATCGCGGAGGCGCATTCGCCGTCGGTGAAAGCGCAGCTCGGCCTCGGTTTAATCTCGCTCGGCAAAAGCAACACGCCCGAATTCGGCTTCTTGCCCACCACCGAATCGGTGCTGCTCGGGCCGTGCCGCAATCCCTGGAACCCCGAGCACACCGCCGGCGGCTCCAGCGGCGGGGCGGCGGCGGCCGTGGCGTCCGGCATGACGCCCATCGCCTCCGCCAGCGACGGCGGCGGCTCGATCCGCATCCCCGCCTCTTGCTGCGGGCTGTTTGGCCTCAAGACGAGCCGCGGACGCACCATCGCCAACGCCCCGCCGGCCTTCGCGCAAATCTCCGTGCAGAACATCGTCTCGCGGAGCGTGCGGGACAGCGCGACCGCGTTGGTCGGCATCCAAGCCCAAAGCGATCTGCCGGTGACGCCGCTCGTGACCGGGCCGAGCGACCGCAAACTCCGCATCGCGCTCAGCACGCGCAGCATGTTGGGGACGGCTCCCGACCCTGAGGTGGCGGCCGCCATCGAGGCGACCGCGGCGCTCTGCGAAAGCTTGGGCCATACGGTGGAGGAGGCGCAGCCCGATTTTGACGGCCCGCTCTTCGCCGACGCGTTCCTCACCGTTTGGGCCAATGGCGCCAAGGGGCTTGTCGAGACGGCGACGCGGCTCTCGGGTCAAGACCCGCGGGACAGCGGCCTCCTGGAGCCGTTCACCCTCGGTCTCGCGGATTGGTTCGACGCCAAACCCGAGGGCCATCTGGCCGCGAGCCAAGCCGTGTTCGCCCAAGTCACCCAGGCCTACGCGACGTTCCATGAGCGCTTCGACGTGGCGCTCACTCCCGTGCTGGGCGCGCCGCCGCCCAAGATCGGCGCCATGGCCCCGACGATCCCGTTCGAGACGCTAGAGCCGCTGCTGTTGGATTATGTGGGCTACACGCCCATGGCCAACGCCACCGGAGCCCCAGCCATGAGCGTGCCACTGACCTGGTCCGCCGCCGGCCTGCCCATCGGCAGC
>JBCCTM010000048.1:0-14551 GCA_039198535.1 Pseudomonadota bacterium | reverse complement strand
GCCGGCACTGGAGCGCGCCGGCTGGGAGCGCCGCGGCGCGCTCTCGGATTGGTCGAGCACCGTCTAAAGCCGCATTTCACACGCGTGACCTCTCCCCAGGCGCGGCGACGCGGCCGATGGCGGCCGCTCCCCACCGCGAAAACGGCTCTGCGCCGCCATACCTCTCCGACGCGCTTGCATTTTTTCACTTGGCGGCAATTTCTCTAAATCGGCCGTTCAACTCCATTGCCGCGGGGTTCATTTAGATTTCTTGAATGTAAACTTCAGGTCTGGTCCGCCTCGGCGGCGCGCCAGCTTTTGCCAATCATTTCAGAGGCTTGCCTGCTTTCACCTCGCCGCCGCGGACGTTTCAAATCCGTGAACGCCACCCTTCACTCGAGCCGCTGATTAAAGGTTACCCTGCATAAACGCTGATCAGAATTCATCAATAATTCCAAATAAACCGTAACTTTCACGGCGATTGTTCATGTCTTCGCAAGTTCCCATTGGCACTTTCGTCATAGGTGTTTCGCGGGCGTCAATAGAGCTGAACAGGAACTTTTCAGCGCCGTCCCCCGAAAACCCCTTGTCAGAATGACAAATCCCCATCGCAGGCGCCGCTCTGGCGCCTTTGACGAGGCCGCTCGCGGATCCAACGCGGCGCGGCGCAGGAGAGGTTTGTCCGATGTTCACCGCCACTTTTCCCGCCGCCGTTCGCCCCGCGCTCGCCGTGCTGAACGAAGTGCAGAGCGCGACGGACCGGTCGCAAACGGCCCTGGCGAGCGGGCGTCGCGTCAACACGGCGGCGGACAGTCCCGCCCTTTGGGCGATCTCCGCAACCATCGAAGCCGAGCAGGCGGGCTTCACCGCGCTCTCGGAGACGCTCGCGGTTGGGAAGGCGACGCTCGCGCTTGGGCGCACCGCCGCGGAGAGCGTCGTGAGCGCGCTGCGAGAGATCCGCGCCGAGGTGATCTTGGCCAATGCGGCAGGCGCAGATCTGAACAGCCGCCAAGCGGCGATCGGCGCGCTCTCCGCGCAGATCGGGGCCACGGTGGCTGGCGCAAGTTTTAACGGCGTTAATCTTCTGCAGAACGCCAGCGGCTCGACATCGGCCACGTTCAGCGTGCTCGGCGGCGTCTACACGGGTGCGGACGGGACGATCCAGACGCAGCAGATAACGGTGGCGAAGCGGGATCTGCAGACGGCGGCGGCGCAATTCGGCGGCGCGGCGGCGAGCACGACAAATTATTTCAACATCGCGACCGCCCGTGTCGCGGAGGGGGGCGGCGCGCAGGCGATCGACATCGCGTCCGCGACAGTGGCGGCCGGGGCGAGCTACCGGATCTCCATCGCCGGCGACGGCGCGCACGCCTTCGGCGCGGGAGCGGCGTTTGAGTATGTGGCGCGCCTCGGCGACACGCGCGCCGATGTGGCCCAAGCGCTCTATGATCAGATCAGCGCCCATATCACCGGCCAAGGCCTCGGCGCAGATGTCAGCGCAAGCGTAGATCTGACCGCGGGCCGCGTGACCCTCACTAATCTGGACGCCGACGCCGGAGACACGCTGACCCTCACCATGGAGGCGGCCACCGGAGGAAGCGCCGGCGGCGGGTTGGACGGCCTCTCCAGCCTCGATGTGACCAGCGCTGCGGGGCGCGATCAGGCGCTCGCCACCGTGGACACGCTTCTGGAGAGGGCCCTCTCCGCAGCGACCGAACTCGGCTCAGCTGAGAAGCGCGCAGACCTCCAGTCGGACTTTATCGCCCGCGCCAGCCGCGCCGCGTCGGACGGGATCGGCGCGCTCGTCAATACGGATCTTGCGGCGGAGAGCGCCCGACTGCAGGCGCTGACCGCGCAGCGCGAGCTCGCCATCAGCATGCTGTCCATCGCCAATCAGCGCGCCGAGAGCATCCTCCGCCTCTTCGAGTGAAACCCTCTTCAGTTCAGCAGGTTACTCTCCAGCAAAAAGGCGACCCGGCGAGAACCGCCAGGTCGCCTTTATTTTTTGTTCAGCGCGGCCCCAGGGCGCGTGAGCCGTGGTTCTTAGCCCCACGCCTCTTCGGCCGCGTCCTCGATGGTGCGCAGACCGGGCTTCTTGGCGCTCACCAGCACCGCCATATTCCCCGGCTGGTGCTCATTGTTCCACATCTTCGTGTGCGCCCGCGGGATGTCCGCGAAGCTGAACAGCTCAGACATGCATGGATCGAGACGCCGCTCGATCATCAGCTGGTTGGCCTGGCTCGCCTGGTAGAGATTGGCGAAGTGGCTGCCCTGGATGCGCTTCTGGTGCATCCAGACATAGCGGGCGTCCATGGTCAGATTAAAGCCTGTGGTCCCGGCGCAGATCACCACCATCCCGCCGCGCTTCACCACGAATGAGGACACCGGCATGGTCGCCTCGCCCGGGTGCTCGAACACGATGTCGACGTTGTTGCCCTTGCCGGTGATATCCCAGATCGCCTTGCCGAACTTGCGGACCTCGGAGAACCACTCCTTATACTCCGGGGAGTTCACCTTCGGCAGCTGACCCCAGCAATTGAAATCCTTACGGTTCAGAACGCCCTTGGCGCCCAGATCCAGGACGAACTGTCGTTTGCTCTCATCGGAGATAATGCCGATCGCGTTGGCGCCGGCAGTGTTCACCAGTTGGATCGCGTAAGAGCCGAGGCCGCCGGAGGCGCCCCAAATCAGCACGTTTTGGCCCGGGCGCAGCACATGGGGCCGGTGCCCGAACAGCATCCGGTAGGCGGTGGCGAGGGTGAGCGTGTAGCAGGCGCTCTCTTCCCAGGTCAGATGCTTCGGTCGATGCATCAGCTGCTGGGCTTGCACGCAGGTGAATTGCGCGAACGAGCCGTCCGGCGTCTCGTAACCCCAGATGCGCGAGGTCGGCGAGAACATCGGGTCACCGCCATTGGCCTCTTCGTCGTCGCCATCATCCTGGTTGCAGTGGATCACCACTTCATCGCCGACTTTGAAGCGTTTCACCTTCGAGCCGACTTTCCAGACCACGCCCGCCGCGTCCGAACCGGCGATGTGGAACGGCGCGCCATGCACGTCGAACGGCGTAATGGGCTCACCGAGCGCCGCCCAGATCCCGTTGTAATTCACGCCCGCGGCCATCACGAGCACCAGCACCTCGTGGCTGTCCGGCTCCGGCGTGTCCACCACCTCCAGCTGCATGGCCTCCTCGGGCGGGCCGTGCCGCTCCCGCCGAATGCACCAGGCGTACATCTGCTTTGGAGTGTGACCGAGCGGCGGGATTTCGCCGACTTCGTAGAGATCCTTCTCTGGCGCCTCATACAGGAAGGGCTGAGCGTCAAGAGCGGGCATTTAGCATTCTCCCCGGCCTAAAATACGGTCGCTTTCGCAAGTGCGAGAGCCATACACGCAACAAACTTGCGCAGCAAGCGATCAAACGCGAAGGATATGCCAAATAAGCGAATCCCGCGCGCCGGCGAGAGAAATTGTAAAACGCGCTGTTGGTCCATCACTTCGCCGTGTTTCAAATCGGTGCGGGCCCAACGCGCAGGAGGATCGCGCGCGGGTCAAGGCACGCCACACCAGCGAGTCGCCCAACCCGTGAACTGTCGCCTTTCGCGCTCCTTGAACCGCGGCGCGCGCGCCCAAACAACGCAAGCAAGCGCGACTTCGTCTCTTTTGAACAGCCGTTTTACCTGCGCCAACATGGCGAAGGCCCAAATGGCGAAGGCGCAGATCACCGAAGCGCGTTTCGAAGGCGCTCGATCGGGCGGCGCGGCAGACGCGTTGCGCCGCAGCGGCGGGGATCCGCGATGAACAAGACGCGCCGGGGTCGGATTAGCGGGCCAGCGCGTAAGCTCGCGCCGGACGACACAATCGCTGCGCTCGCCGGAGACGGCACAAGCCCCGTGGTTTGTCGGCGTCGCGCCGCGCTCGTCGGCTAGAGCAATCCATGTTTCAATAATTTCGCAAAAACGCTTGCTTACGCAGTTTAATTTCGCTTGAAGCGGCGCAAATCCTGCGGACTGCTGTGGCGCAGCGAACCGGTAATGAGAACAGCGAGGATCACCCGATGGGCGGAGCACCCGAGAAGACCGAGGCGAAGCGGGATCGGCCGTGGTTGTTCCGCACCTATGCGGGGCACTCGACCGCGAAAAAGTCCAACGAACTCTATCGGAAGAACCTCTCGAAAGGTCAGACGGGCCTGTCGATCGCCTTCGATCTGCCCACCCAAACCGGCTATGACAGCGACCACATCCTGGCGAAGGGCGAAGTCGGTAAGGTGGGCGTGCCCGTCGCCCATCTCGGCGATATGGAGACGTTGTTCGACCAGATCCCGCTCGGACAGATGAACACGTCGATGACCATCAACGCCACGGCGGGGTGGCTCTTGTCTCTCGATAGCGCCACCGCGGCGCGCCAGGGCGTGGACACGAAGACGCTTCAGGGGACGGTTCAGAACGACATCATCAAAGAGTATCTCTCGCGGGGCACGTATGTGTTCCCGCCGAAGCCGAGCTTGAAGCTCATCGCAGATGTGGCGGCCTACACCTATTCCGCCGTTCCGAAATGGAACCCGATGAATGTCTGCTCCTACCATCTGCAAGAGGCCGGCGCGACGCCCGAGCAGGAGCTGGCTTTTGCGCTAGCGACCGCGGTGGCGGTGCTCGACACGCTGAAAGCCCGCGGCGAGATCCCAGAGGAAGATTTCCCGGCCGCCGTGGCCCGCATCTCCTTCTTCGTGAACGCCGGGATCCGCTTCGTCACCGAGATGTGCAAAATGCGGGCGTTCGTCGATCTCTGGGATGAGATCTGCGCGCAGCGCTATGGCGTCACTGATCCAAAGCAGCGGCGTTTCCGCTATGGGGTGCAGGTCAACAGCCTCGGCCTCACCGAGCAGCAGCCGGAGAACAACGTCTACCGCATCCTCATCGAGATGATGGCCGTCACCCTCTCCAAACGCGCCCGCGCCCGGGCGGTGCAGTTGCCCGCCTGGAATGAGGCGCTCGGCCTGCCTCGGCCCTGGGATCAGCAATGGTCGCTCAGGATGCAGCAGGTGTTGGCCTTTGAGACCGACCTCCTCGAATACGGCGATCTGTTCGACGGCTCCGCCGTGGTGGAGAAGCGGGTTGAGGAGTTGAAAGAGGGCGCGCGGGAGGAACTCGCCAAGATCGACCAGATGGGCGGGGCCGTCACGGCGATCGACTACATGAAGGCGCGTCTAGTCGAGAGCAACGCCACGCGTTTGCAAGGCATTGAGACGGGCGCGCAAAAGGTGATCGGCGTCAACGTCTACACCGAAACGGAAGAAAGCCCCCTCTCGGCCAATGAGGACGCGATCGAGGTGGTCGACCCGGCGGTGGAGGCCGAGCAGATCGCCCGGCTTAACGCCTGGCGGGAGAGCCGGGACGCTGCAAAAGCGGATGCGGCCATCGCCGCCCTGCGCGAGGCCGCTGAGCAAGACCGCAACGTCATGCCGGCCTCGATCGAAGCCGCGAAGGCGGGGGTCACCACTGGGGAGTGGGGGCAGATCATGCGCGAGGTCTATGGCGAATACCGCGCGCCCACAGGCGTCGGCAAAGCGGCCCCCTCCGACGCGGAGGACCTCGCGCCGGTGCGCGCCTCCGTGGACGCGCTCTCGGCCAAGCTCGGCCGGCGCTTGAAGTTCCTGGTCGGCAAGCCAGGCCTCGACGGCCACTCCAACGGCGCCGAGCAGATCGCCGTGCGCGCGCGGGATTGCGGTATGGAGGTGGTCTATGAGGGCATCCGCCTCACGCCCGCGCAGATCGTGAACGCGGCGCTGGAGGAAGGCGTGCATGTGGTGGGGCTCTCAATCCTGTCGGGCTCCCATCTGGCGCTGATCAAAGACGTGATGGACCGGATGCGCGCCGCCGGGCTCGACGATGTGCCGGTGGTGGCCGGCGGCATCATCCCGCCCGAGGATGAGCAGCAGCTCCTCGCCTATGGCGTGGCGCGGGTCTACACGCCGAAGAATTTCCAGCTGACCCGCATCATGGCGGACATCGTGGAGATCGTCAGCGAGAACGCCGCCGAAGCGGCCTGATCCTTCGGGGCCCACACGCGCTCTGACAGACGCGGCGCGAAGGTCGCGTCTGTTGATAAAATGGCGCATGGCCGCGGCGCCGCAGCGACACCCTTTCCAGCGACTGCTACCCCATGACCAGGGGGAAAGCATCGGCCCATCAGGGCTTTGAACAGGGGTCTGGGCATGTTCCGGCGACCGGTGAAATGCGCCGTGTTCGTGGATTTCGACAACATCGCTCAGATCGTCGGCGCGAGCTTTGGCGAAGACGCCCAGGCATGGCTCCATTGGCTGGAGGACGCGCAACATGAACCCGGCGGCCGCCGTCGCCGCATCGTGCGCCGCCTCGTCTATTGGAACGAGCATAACGAGCGGAAATGGCGGCCCTTTTTCGAAGCCTATGGCTTTGAAGCGTTCAATTGCCCAAGCCAGGTGAAGCACAAGAAGAGCGACGCCGACATGCGGATCGCGCTGGATGCGCAGCGCCTGGCTTATGAGGATAAAGAAGTCGAGGAGTTCGTGATCCTCAGCACCGACACGGATTTTGTGCCGCTGCTGAACTGCCTGGCGGCGCTGGACCGGCGCACGGTGGCGGCGGCGAATCCCAGGAACAGCTCACTCAAAGTGTACCAAAAATACGCAGATCTCGTGATCCCGGTGACCGCGCTGCGGGAAGCCTGCAGCTATCGTCGGCCCGATGGCTTGTGGCGCCGGATCTTGAAGCGGCTCGGCCTCGCCCGAGACGCGCCGCCGCCGAAGCCCGTCGCCCAACCGCCCCGCGCCCTCGGCGCGCAACGGCGAGGCGGCGCGCATGGCGGAGAGCGCAAACGCTTGGGCCTGTGGCGCAGCCGCAGCGCAGAGGGGGAGGAGGCGCGCCCAAAAGGTCCCCCGGAGCTGGAGCGCGCGGCCGATATCGTCCTGGACATCGCCATGGACGCCCCCGGCCTGCCCATCGCCAGACGCACCCTCGAGCGGCGGTTGAACGAGGAAATGCCCGCTTTCCGCACCCGCGGCGTGCGCCCCTATCTCGGCTGTGGCGGCTACCGCGAGTTGCTGCAGGCGATCGTCAAGCGACGGGACAATCTGCGGCTGCATCTCTACGCCAATGGCGGCGCGGCCATCTCCTATCGCGATTGAGCGGCGGATGCGCGGCGCGCCTTGCGCCCGGCGCTCCGCGGGCCCTAACACGGCCAAGACCCGAAGCGGGCTCGCGAGGGCGAGGATGAGAAGGGGAGTGGCGGGGTGAGGGGCAGGCGCGCGCATGGCCGCTGACGGATCTGAGCAAGGCGGGCCGCTGCGGCGCTACCGCAGCATGGTCTCGGCCGGGCGTTTGACGGAAGACCCCGCCCAGGAGACGGCCGTCGCCAAACTGGACGCCCTGTATGCGCGCCTCGCCGAGCGCCGAGCGGCGGGCGGGACATCGATTTGGCGCAGGTTTGGGTTTGGCGGAGGCGCGGTCGGTTCAGACGGGGCCGCCACCGGCCTCTATCTCTGGGGCGGCGTCGGACGCGGCAAATCCATGATGATGGATCTGTTTTTCAAATCCGCGCCGGTGGCGAAGAAACGCCGCATCCACTTCCATGAGTTCATGCAGGAGGTGCACCGCCGCCTCGGCGCGCAACGCCGGCGCGGGGCGGACGAGCGCACTGACGGCGATCCGGTGCCGCCCGTGGCCGCCGCCATCGCCCAGGAGGCGCAGCTGCTCTGTTTTGATGAGCTTCAGGTCACCGACATCACAGACGCCATGATCATCGGCCGCGTGTTCCAAGGGTTGTTCGACGCCGGCGTGACCATGGTGGCGACGTCCAACCGTCACCCCCAGGACCTCTACAAGAACGGCCTCCAGCGAGACCGCTTCCTCCCCTTCATCGCGCTGATCCAGGAGAAACTGGAGATCCACGAGGTGGATGGCGGCGCGGATCATCGATTGGCGCGGCTGCGGGGGAGGACGGTCTATCACGCGCCTTTGGGTCCCGCCGCCCGCGCGGCGATGGACGCGCATTGGGACGAGCTGACGGCGGAAGCGGAGGTCGCGCCGTTGACGCTCTCCGTGCAGGGGCGCGAGGTGGTGATCGACCAGTTCGCCAATGGCGTCGCCCGGGCGTCCTTTAGCGCTCTCTGCGGGAAACCGCTGGGCGCGGCGGACTATCTGGCGCTCGCCGAGGCGAGCCGCACTCTTTTGATCGATGAGATCCCACTGTTGGGCCGCGCCAACAACAATGAGGCCAAGCGCTTTGTCACACTGATCGACGCGCTCTATGAGGCGCGGAGTCAGCTGGTGTGTTCCGCCGCGGCCGGGCCGGACGACCTCTACCCGCGCGGCGAGGGCGCCTTCGAGTTCGAGCGCACCGCCAGCCGGCTATGGGAGATGCAATCAGAGGAGTGGCGTCGAGGCTGAGGCGCGTCACAGGTCAGGGCTGGGAGGCCGGCGCAGCGGCGCGCGGCCGCCCCAGCGCGACCGCGAACAGCAGCAATCCCGCCAAGCCCAACGCCGCGCCGACGGCACCGGTCCACGCGATGCCGACGCCGGCGATCACAGCGCCGCCCGCCGCCGCGCCGACGCCCTGCCCCAGGAACAGCATCGAGCCGTTGAGCGCGAAGGCCAGGGTCGCGGCGGGCCCGGCGTTGGCGGCCAGCTGCGTCTGCACCACCGGCGACAGCGCAAACAGCGCCGCCGCGCTGAACGCCATGGTGAGCGCCAGCAGCGCCGTGTCCACGCCGCCGAAATCGTAGAGCATGCCGAGCGTGAACAGACCTTGGCCGAGGATCACGGCGGACAAAAGCAGCGGGATCGCGCGGGACGGATTGACCGCCATCGCCGCGCCCAAGGGCAACCCAAGCAGGCTGCCCAACCCAACCGCCACTTGCACCGCGCCGATCGAGCCGCCGCTCACGCCGGAGCTGGCCGTCACCACAGGTCCGGCGAAACTCACGGTCGCGAAAGTCGCCGCGAAGGAAAGCAGTGTGATGAGCATCAGCACCGGATTGGCGCCCGAGAGCGCCGCGCGCATGGCGCCTTCGGGGGAGGGCGGGGGCAGCACCCCGCGCGGCGCTGTGAAGGCGACGATGGCCAACGCGGTCAGCGAGAACGCCGTCGCGAGCCAAAACGCCGCCGGCCATCCAAACGCGTCGCCAAGCGCTGTGCCGAGCGGCACGCCCAACAGGAACGCGCCCGTGTAGCCCATCAGCACGACGGCGATCGCCTTGGGGCGGTCTGGCTCATCGGCGAGGGTGACGGCGATGGAGGTGGCGACCGGCAGCGCCAGCGCGCAAAACAGCCCGCCGACCACCCGGATGCCGAGAAGCGCGCTGAAGCTCGGGGCGAGGGCGGCCAGCGTGTTCATTGTGGCGAGGGCGGCGAGCACGAACAGCAGCAGCCGCGTGCGATCGACCCGGGTGGTCAGCGCCGCCACGATCGGCCCGCCGATGGCGCAGGCCACGGCGAACACCGTTTGCAATTGCCCGGCGGCGGCGACCGTGACCGAGAGATCGCCCGCCATGGGCTCAAGGATGCCGGTGAAACCGAACGCGCTGGTCCCGAAGGCGACGGGCGTCAGCGCCAACGCATAAATCCTGGGGTCAAACCGCCCCGCCGCCTCGGTCGCCATCGCGCACTCCCAACCCTGTCGCGCGCATCGCCCACGCGTCTCATCTCGGCTGGGACATGACCGCGCCGCCCGCCCCGTCAACGCGGACCGGCGAGATTTAACGGAACTGATCACGCGCAGCGGCGGGCTCCCGACGCCGGAGCCTGTCGTCCGCTTCACAGGCGCGCAGGTGAGCAGCGCGGAAAGAACGGCGGCGGCGAAGAACAGACTTGGGGGATTAAACACCCTCTATGCAGGGCGCGCTTGGCGGTCCCGGGCGGATTCGAACCGCCGGCCTACCGCTTAGGAGGCGGTCGCTCTATCCAGCTGAGCTACGGGACCTGGAAGGGGCCGAGAGAGGGCTGCCCCTCACGCACCTGATTACGCGCCTTTGGGCGGCTTGTAGTTGGTGTCCTCGGCGATGCGCGCGGACTTACCGCGGCGTTGGCGGAGGTAGTAGAGCTTCGCGCGGCGCACCCGGCCGCGGCGGAGCACGGCGATGCTCTCCACCACCGGCGAATGCAGCGGGAACACCCGCTCGACGCCCTCGCCGAAGCTGATCTTGCGCACGGTGAAGTTGGCGTTCACGCCGCCGCCGGCGCGGGCGATGCAGACGCCCTCGAAATTCTGGATCCGGCTTTTCTCGCCCTCCTTGATCCGCACCGCCACCTTGATGGTGTCGCCGGGGCCGAAATCGGGGAGGTCCTTGCCGTCGCTGAGCTTGGCGACGTGCTCCTGTTCGAACTGCTGCAGCAGGTTCATGGCTGTTTCTCCTCGGCGGCGGCCGCGTCCGGCCTAGCCGCATCCTGTTCACTTCGTCTCGCTCGCGTCGGTCTGAGCCCCTGGCCCAGCCAGCGCGTCATCGCCATCGCGGCGCTCCAGATGGGCGCGCCACACATCCGGTCGCCGCTCCCGCGTCCGCGCCGCGCTCGCCTCCCGGCGCCAGGCGGCGATCCGCGCATGGTCACCCGACAGCAGCGCCTCGGGCGGCGATCGTCCCTCCCAATCGGCGGGCTTGGTGTAGTGCGGATGCTCCAGGAGCCCGCCCAAACCGTCCGAAAAACTCTCCTCCGCCAGGGACGCCGCATCGCCCACCACGCCGGGCAGCAAACGCACCACCGCATCCAAGACGGCCATGGCCGGGATCTCGCCGCCCGTCAGCACGGCGTCCCCGACCGAAATCTCCTCGACCCCGCGGGCCTCAAGCGCCCGGGCGTCCACGCCTTCGAACCGACCGCAGAGCAGCACCACCCCAGGCCCGTCCGCCAACCGCCGCGCGAGCCCTTGGGTGAAGGGCCGACCGCTCGGCGACAGGCAAAAGGCTGGCGCATCCTCAGCGCGGCCGATCTCGCGGCGCCCCGCATCGATGGCGGCCGCCGCAATGTCCGGCCGCATCACCATGCCAGGCCCGCCGCCGGTGGGCGTGTCGTCAACCGAGCGGTGCTTATTGCTCGCGAAATCACGAAAGTCGATAGCCTTCAGCCGCCAAATCTCCGCTCGCAGCGCGTGGCCCAGCAGAGAGTAGCCCAGCGGGCCCGGGAACATCTCCGGAAACAGGGTCAGCGCCACGGCTTGAAAGGGTTTTCTCGTACGATCCATCACGATCCGCCTGGCGAGCAAGCCTGGGCGCGGCCCCGATTTAGAGGCGCTCCAGGCGCGCGATCTCCGCTTCCGCTCGGGCTTTCAAAGCCGTCAATTCAGGGCCTCCAGCGGCAGAAGCGCGCTCCATCTCCGCCTCAAGCGCGCGGAGCGCGTTGAGGACGTGATCGCCGCCGAGGCCCAAGGTCGCGATTAGCTCGACGCCGACCAACCGCAGCGCGGGCGCGCTGTCGGGCCCGATCGCTTCAAGCGCCGCCGTCTCGACGCGGCTGAGCGCGCTCCACAGGGTCGCGGGCCGCTCACGGGCGAGGGTGACGAGGCCGCGGCAGCCGACCAAGCGGCGATGGCTCGCCTCAACGCTGTCTGAAGCGCCGCTGGTGGGCGAGGCCAAGGCGCAGAGCAGGTCGAACGCCTCACCCTCCGATCCAGCGCCGAAATGCGCGACGATCCGCTTGGCGACGCCGTCGATCTCCCGATCCGACACCACGGCGCGGCTAGCGAAGGTCTCCGCCTCCTCCCGCAATTGCGCCAGCGGCGTCATGGGCGCGCGCGGCGTTGTGGGCCCGGGCCCTCGATACGCTGGGCGATAATCGTCATTCTCCCCAAGCGCCGCGTCGACATCGTCCTCGTCATGATCGGGGTCGAGATCATCCAACCCTTTTATCGCCTCGCCAAACTCTTCGAGCGCGCGGTCCACCGGATCCCTGCCGCCTTCCGCCCAGCGCGTGGCCGCGCCGCCCAGGAGGCAGATCGCCAACACAGCGCCGCTCACTGCGAAATCCAAGCGATCGAGCGGCGCGCGCTCACCGATCTCGCCCCAAAGTGTTGCGACGCCGGCCGCCGTGAAGAACAGGAGGGACACCAAGATCGTCTGCGCCACCATCGCTCCGGCGATGGAGCCGAGCATCTGGACGACGCCCAATTGGGCGAAGCGACTGCGCCAGATCCGGTTTTTCCCGTCGATATAGGCGATGGTGAAGACGCCGATCAGCAAAGGCAGGGTCCACAGGGACCGGCCGTCCGCGCCAGCCCAGACGGGCGACGCCAGCAGGAACAACGCGATGACGAAGCGGGGCCAGATCATTTCACGATCTCGCCTTCCTCTGAAGAGCCGGGCCGATCGCGGCTCTCCGCCTCAGGGCCGAACAACCCGTCGGGCGGGTCCGCGACGGCGCGGCGCTCCGCGACGGAGAGATGCGGCACGGCCTCTCGGGTGAACGGCAGGTAGACCGTCTTGCCGCGCGCCCGCGCGACCTCAAGCACATCACCCGCCCCAAAGTCCCAAACCGCCACAACCTGGCCCAGCGGTTCGCCGGAGAGGTCCTCCACGCCGATCCCAATGAGATCCGCGTGGTAATACTCTTCTTCGTCCGGCAGATCCGGCAGGGCCGTCCGCTCGACATAGAGCCGGACGCCTTTGAGCGCCTCCGCTTGCTCCCGCGTGTCGACGCCGGACAGGCGCGCCGCCAAACCGCCCTTGATTGCGCGGGTGATGCGGAGGGTGAAGCGCCGGGCGCCGTCCTCCGTCTCCACTGGGCCATAGGCGGCGATGTCCTCCGGCTTTGCGGTGAACGGCTTAAGCCGGGCCTCGCCGCGGACGCCATAGGCTCCCGCAACCGCCCCCACGCAGACGCGCGCCTCATTCGCCGCACGCGTCGGTGTCCCGCCAACGCCGTCCTGTGTCGCCGACGGCCGGCGATCCGCGTTAGGCATGGGATGCGCTCCTTGCGTCTCCAGAGAAACCTTTCGGGACGAGAGCTTACCGGGCGCGACCTTAAGCGTCGGCCGCCGCCGCCTCTGCCTCAGCCGGCGCCGCTTCCGGCGCTTCCGTGGCCTCTGACGCCTTGGCCTGCTTCGCCTCAGCGCGCTCCTTCGCCTTCGCGCCGGGCTCCGCTTTCTGCATGTTCGCGCGGGTCTTCTTCTCGAGCTCCCCCGCGGCCTCCAGGAAGCGGCTCACGCGATCCGTGGGCTTCGCGCCCTTGGCGATCCACTCCTTGATCTTCGGCAGGTCCATGACGATCCGCTGCTCATGGTCCTTGGGCAGCAGCGGATTGTAGACGCCGAGTTTCTCGATGAACCGGCCATCCCGGGGGGCGCGGCTGTCGGCGGCGACAATGGCGTAATGGGGCCGTTTTTTAGAGCCGCCTCGGGCCAGGCGAATTTTGATGGACATGTGTCTTCTCTCCAAAAGTCTCTGTGATTTCCGTGGGTGTCTTCGTGTCAGAGCCGAGCGCGGGGGTGTTCAGCGCGGTATGGCCCGGTGTTTCTCCAGCACTTCGGCGATGAGGAAGCGGATGAAGCGCTCGGCGAAATCCGGGTCCAGCCCGCTTCCCTCCGCCAGCGCGCGCATCCGCAGCGCCTGGGCGTCCTCCCGGGCGATGTCTGAGACGGCGAGGTCGTACTCCGCCTTCAACTGGCCGACCGCCCCCGTGTGCTTGAAGCGCTCCGCCAGGAGATGCATCAGCGCGGTGTCGATATTGTCGATGCTGGCGCGGTGCACGGACATCTCCGCGCGCACATCCGCCGGCGCATGCGCGTAGACGCCGCCATCGATATCCACCTGGGCGGAGGGCGCGGACAGGGACGGGGGCGCCGGCGGGTTGGTCTCAGAGGGCCGGGTCATCGCTTTTTCCTTTTGGGCTTACCAAGGCCGCTCAAGCCTCCGACAGGCAGGCCCGGCAAGCCAGGGGGCGCACCGGGGGGCGCTCCCGGGAGCCCCGCGCCCGGCAAGCCCGGAGGCAGCGCGCCCGGCGGCAAACCACCGCCCGGAAGCCCACCCGGAAGCCCACCTGGAGGCATACCGCCGGGCATGCCCGGCCCGGCGCCGCCCGCGCCAAACATGCCGGAGAGCGCCTTGGCCATGCCGCCTTTGCCCATTTTGCCGATTTTCTTCATCATATCGGCCATCTGGCGGTGCATTTTCAGGAGTTTATTGACCTCCTGCACCTCCAGGCCGCAGCCCGCGGCGATGCGCTTCTTGCGGCTGGCGGCGAGGAGGTCCGGCTTGCGGCGCTCCTCTTTGGTCATGCTTTGGATGATGGCGATCTGCCGCTTCAGCACGCCGTCATCCATGCCGGCGGCCTCCATTTGCTTGGCCGCCTTCGCCATACCGGGCATCAGCGCCATCACGCCGCCCATGCCGCCCATCTTCTGCATTTGCTCAAGCTGCTGGCGCAGGTCGTTCATATCGAAGCGGCCCTTCATCAGCCGCTTGGCCTGACGCTCCGCCGCCTCCTGCTCCATGGTCTCGGCGGCTTTCTCCACCAAGCTCACAATGTCGCCCATGCCGAGGATCCGGCCCGCGACCCGGTCCGCGTGGAATTCCTCCAGCGCGTCCATCTTCTCGCCAACGCCGATGAACTTG
>JBCCTM010000047.1:0-14585 GCA_039198535.1 Pseudomonadota bacterium | reverse complement strand
CCCGCGTCGATGGCCGCCGCGCGGTCGCCTCCGGCTTCCAAAGCGTCCCAGACCTGGCCCCAGGCGAGGCTCAGCTGCGCGGTTATCTCCAGAAAAGCGCCGATCCCGCCGCCATGCAGCGCCGGCAGATGCGGCGAGCCGATCAACTTTGGGTCGAAGCGCAACCTGCCCGTGAGCTCATCGCCCAGCCGTTCCATGTTGACGCCCAGGAACCCGACAAACGGCGTGTGCGCGACCAGGCGCTCCAAGGCGACGTCGCGGCGTCGTTCCAGGTCGCGGAGGGCGTCGACCGCCCCTTCGCCGGTCGCGCCGCCGGCGTCTCCTCGGGCGGCGCTCATGACGTCTTCTCCTTTTTGGTCTCTTTCTTCGGGCGTTTCTTCCCCGCCTTATCCCCGGGCGCCGCGGCGGTAGATTGCTCATTGTTGGCTTTGATCGCGGCATCCGCGGCCGCGCTCGCCGCGCCGCCATTCATGAAGGCGCCGACCGCCACGGCCACGGGATTGTCTTCGTCGTCCGTGAAGGCGGTCGCACGGATGAAGGTGATCTGACGGGCCCGGCGGAAGCTGCGGGCTTTGGCGAACACCACGCGCTCGGGTTCGGCGGGACGCATGTAGTCGATGCGGAGATCGAGGGTGACGAGCCCCTTGATGTCCCCGACGGCCAGCGCGGCGGCGAAGCCGGCGGCGGTGTCCAAAAGCGTGGTGATCACGCCGCCATGGATCACGCCGCTCTCCGGATCGCCCACAAACTCCGGCCGCCAGGGCGTCGCCATCAGCGCTTCACCGTCGCCGATGGCCAGCACGCGCATGCCGAGGGCTTCGCAGAAGCCGATGGGAATGGGCGGCTCTTTTTCGAGCCGTGACACGCCCTCAGCTTGGATCGCCTTAATGACTGCGGCGGCTTTCGCCCCGTCCACGCCCTCTTTGGCGGCGCCGCTTCCAGGCGGCTTTTTGCGACCCGATGTCGTCCGGTCGGTGTTTTGCTCGCCCATCTCTTACGCGCCCATGGCTGGCCGCCCTCCCTTTCCGCGGCGGAGCGCCGCGCAAGGGGCGAGACTAGCGGGCGCGGCGCGGCGGCGCGAGGGGAGAACGCCGCTGAACCGAGTTGAACGCGCTCTAAGCGGTGAAGCGATAGAGCGCGGCCACGGCCGCCGCCGCGGTGAGCCCGAACAGGGCGATCGAGAAGGCGACGCTGCTGCGCGCCGCTCCGCTGTCGCCGCGGCGCTCATCCTCGGCTAAAGCCTCGGCCGCGAGATCGCCATCGTCGAAGGGCCACTCGTCGGCGCTCGCGGCCTCGCCTTCACGGCGGGACAGCACATCGCGGGTCCGGGACCGACGGCGACGGAAGGCGTTCTCGCGGGCGTCGGGGGCGGGCTCGCCATCTTCCAGCAAGAGCGGTTGATCCGCGGCTTCGTCGTATTCGCTGCGAGGGCCCATGTCGCGGTCGCGATCGGCTTCGTCTAAACGGTCCTCCGATGCGTCTTCGTGGGCGGCTGTAGCGACGTCGTGCAAGCGGTCGCCGTGACGGTCATACACCGCGTCCGTCAGGGCGTCGTCTTCTTCATGGAAGAGCCTGCGCTCGACGGGCGCGATCTCCCCACGCGTTTCTTCCCGCGTGCGGCTGAGATGGGGTTGGTCGATAGGGCCGCGCAGACGATCGGCGACGCCCTGGAGACGTTGATCCGGCGTGACCTCCTCTTCCGGAGCGCGCGCGAGGGCGGATCCGGCGTGGTCTGGTTCCGCGTCGGAGAAGCCCTCGACCGCGCGCATATTCAGTCCGCCCCCGCCGAAGCTGGCGTCGACGCCGGTGGTGTCGAGCAAAGCGCCGGAGCGCGAGGCTGAGCTGCTTTTGGAGGGATCGATCGGCCCCGCAATGATGCGCGCGGCCCCGGCCCCGGCCTCGGGCTCGTTGAGCGAAGAGGCCGAGACGCGGCTGGCTTTCGCCAAATCCGTCCGCGGCGACCGCTCTTCATCCTCGTCCTCATCGTCCCACTGCGCGCGCCACCGCGAGGCGAAATCTCCGTCGCTCGCGCCCGCGTCGTCCCGGTTGGCGTGGGCGGTCCGCCCCTCGGCGGTCGCTCCGTCGGCCATACCCTGATCAGCGCTTTCCGGCTCGCCGCCCGACGGGTCACTGTCGGCGCGATCTCGCCGAAGCCAACTCGGCAGAAAATCGGCGTTGCGCAGAGACTTCTCTTTCACCGGCGGCGCGTCGTCCTCCGAAGAGGCCGGCGCCTCCGCTCGATCTATGAGATCGGCGTCCGCTTCCGCATGGACCTCGGCCAGCGCGTCCGCGGCGGGGACCAGATCGGCTTCGGGCGGTCCTGGCAGTTCAGAGCGCGACCCATCGATCGACCGGTCAGTGTTCGCCGCGTTGCTGTCCGCCGTGGGTGCGACTTGAATGATCTCAACGGGTTCCTGCGCGGCGCTCTCCGCGCGGGCGGCGGTTTGCCCTGGCGCTGGCGCGCCCATTAGCGCGGATCGTTCAAAGATCGCATCGCGCTCCGCGGTCGGCAACTGCGCGTCGCCGTGATCTGCGAGATCCGCGTCGCCGGCGGCCAATTCTTCAGATCCAGCTTCCAGCGCCGGCGCGCCCAAATCGCCGGCGGGGTGCGCCTCATCTTCAGCAGTGGACAGATCGGCGTCGAGAGACGGCTCGATCGCCAATGCGGGACCGTCGTCCGTGGCTGGATCAGGGTGAAGCGCCACCTGATCCGATGGCTGATCGTCTTGCGTGTCGTCCTCGACGTCATCCCACGGGTCGGCCCAGGCTTCCCCCCAAGCTTCGCCCCAAGCTTCGCCCCATGGGTCTTCTGCGGCTTCGTCTGAAGCGCTGCCGGACGCATCGACGTCGCGCGCGCCAACCGCCTCTGCAGAGGGCTCGTTCAAGGTCTCAGAAGGTTCTGCGTCCCCATGCCCGGCCGTGGCCCCTTTAGACGTCTCGGTCTCGGTCTCGCTCTCGGCTTCGGCTTCGGCGAACCAATCCTCTGCGTCTTCGAGGGCCGGTGTCGGCGCGACCGGCGGGGCGGCTGCGAGGTCGGCTTGGTCGGAAAAGCCCATGGGCTGGTCAGCGGCGTCCGTCTTTTTGGCGGCGCTGGCCGCCGCAACGCTGGCCACCGCTGAACCGGAGCGCAGTCGGCCTCGCAGTTTGCGTCGGGTCGTCGCGCCGGCGCCGATCAGGCTGGCGGTCTCGGCGGGTGTGGGCGCATCGCCCGCTTCGGGCTCGTCCAGTTGCTCTAGGCGTCCAAGGGCGCGCTCTGCGCGGGCCAGCGCTGCGGTCAGGGCCGCCGCCTGCGCCCCTTGCTCGGTCAGTGTCGCGTTGAGCCGGGCCTCCAGGCGCGCTTCAACGCCGCCCAATTGGGCGTCGATGGCGTCGGCGACCGCCGCATTCATCGCTTCCGTCGCGCCGCCATCGAGCGCCATTGTCGCCTTCTCAGCAATGGCGGCGGTGGCGCGCACGGCGAGGGCGGCCTCCTGGCGCGCGGCGTCGGCGGCGGCGACGGCCTCTTGCGTACGGGCCTCGGCGGCGCGCCCGCGGGCGCTCGCCTCTTCCATGAGCTTCAGGCTTTGAGCGACCGTATGGGAGAGAGACGTCGCCGCGTCGGCGAGGCCGTCGATCCGGGTTGAAAGCGCCGCGACGGCGTCGCCGGTCAAGGGCGCGCCGGCTAACGCGTCGTCAGACGCCTCGACGGCTTCGGAGAGCGCGGCGGCGATGGGGCCGGACAAGGCGGTCTCATCGAGGGGAGCGGCCTGCGCCGCCATCGGCGCGCCACCCCCTCGACCTGACGGCCCGCCCTCGGCCTCTTCACCGATCTTCTTTACGAACCATGCGCCGAGGGTCAGCCCCTCCCGCTGAGCCGCCGCTTTCGCCGCGGCGCGAGCCTCCGGCGGGATCCCTTTAATGCTCCAGGGTGACAGCTGCGACATCACCAAACTCCTGCTTTCGTGAACCGGACGCCGCTCGCTCTCGGAATGAGCGGCGGTATGACCTCAGTCCTTCCTAAGCGGGGAGCCGTTAACGATTTCTGACCGTCAAATTCGACGGTTAAGCTTTAAGTTCCGTTGACGTAAACGTCAGCTTGAACTACCACGGAGCTTAACGATTCGAGGAGCGCGGCCCATGGTCCAGCTGTTGGATTTCCACACGCCGATCGGTGCGACGCGGAACGTCGCGCCGGATGCGGAGTTCTTCTCCATCCGAGATCTATGCGACGCGTTTGACGTCACGCCCCGCGCCCTGCGCTTTTACGAAAGCCAGGGCCTGATCAGCCCGGAGCGGGATGGCCAGCGGCGGATCTACAGCCTGAGGGACCGGGCGCGCCTGTTCCTTGTGTTAAGGGGAAAACGCTTCGGCTTCAGTCTCGCCGAGATCCGCGAGCTGCTCGATCTCTATGATCTGGGTGATCGCCAGCTGACCCAACTGGTCATGGCGCTGTCGGCGGGGCGAGAAAAGCTGCACCAATTACAAGAGCGTCGCCGTGAAATCGACGAGGCCATCGATGAGCTGGAGAACATCGTCGACGGCTTGGAAGGGGCGCGGCGAGAAATGGAGGCGGCGGCGCAGGGGGAGAGCGCCGCAGGACCTTCCAAGAGGCTCCCAAAGAAACCGGTGTTCGGAGAATTGCCGGAGACACGGCGCGGAGAGCGGTCCGACTGAACGGTCCGACCCCGCGCGTCAGACACCCAAACAGACGACCTCACAACGCCTGATGGAGGAAACATGACCACCTACACCGCCCCCCTGCGGGACTTCCAATTCGTGCTGCATGAGACTTTTAAGGTGCAGGACAATGCGGAGCTGGAGGGCTACGCGGAGCTGACCGAGGACATGACCTCGGCCATCCTCGGCGAAGCCGGCAAGATCGCCTCGGAGGTGCTGCATCCGCTCAACGCCGTCGGCGATCAGCAAGGCTGCATCCTGGAAAATGGCGTCGTGCGCACGCCGGAAGGCTTTAAGGACGCCTTCACCACCTTCCGCGAAGGCGGCTGGACCGGCCTCGATTGCGATCCGGCCTATGGCGGGCAGGGCATGCCGGCCGTGCTGAGCCTCTGCGTCACGGAGATCTACTCCGCCGCCAACATGGCCTTTGCGATGTATCCGGGCCTGACCCATGGGGCCTATTCAGCGCTCCACGCCCATGGAACCGAAGAGCAAAAGCAGAAGTATCTGCCGAAGCTGGTGAGCGGCGATTGGACCGGCACCATGAACCTGACCGAGCCCCATTGCGGCACGGATTTGGGCCTCATCCGCACCAAGGCCGTCCCCAATGGCGATGGGTCCTACAAGCTGTCCGGACAAAAGATCTTCATCTCGTCGGGCGACCACGACATGGCCGAGAACATCATCCATCTGGTGCTGGCGAAGCTGCCGGACGCGCCGGACGGCGTGAAGGGCATCTCGCTGTTCGTGGTGCCGAAATTCATCGTTGAAGAGAACGGCGCGCTGGGCGCGCGGAATGGCGTGTCCTGCGGGAAGCTCGAAGAGAAAATGGGCATCCACGGCAACGCCACCTGCGTCATGAACTTCGACGAGGCCCAAGGCTGGCTGGTCGGCGAGCCCCATAAGGGCCTGCGCGCCATGTTTGTGATGATGAACGAAGCGCGCCAGGGCGTGGCGAGCCAAGGTCTGGCGCAAGCGGCCGTGGCCTATGAAAACGCCGCCGCCTACGCGAAGGACCGACTGCAGGGCCGCGCGGTGACCGGGGCGGAGGCGCCGGAGAAGGCCGCCGATCCGATCATTGTGCACCCCGATGTGCGCCGCGCGCTGCTCGACCAACGCTCGTTTGTCGAAGGCGGCCGCGCTTTCATGCTGTGGAGCGGGATGCTGATCGACGCTGGCAAGCGCGCCGCCGACCCGGCCGCCGCCGAGCATTCGGAGGCGCTGGTGTCGCTGCTGACGCCGATCCTGAAGGCCTTCCTGACCGACAAAGGCTACGAGAACGCCAGCCAAGGCCTGCAGCTGCTGGGCGGGCATGGCTACATTGAAGAGTGGGGCATGTCGCAGTTTGTGCGGGATGCGCGGATCGCCATGATCTATGAGGGCGCCAATGGCATCCAAGCCCTTGATCTGGTGGGTCGGAAACTGCCTCAGGATGGCGGTAAGGCCGTCATGGCTTTCTTTGAAGAGGTGAAGTCCTTCATCCAGGCCAACAAAGGCCAGGAGCCGCTGAGCACCGAGTTCTTGGAGCCGCTGAAGGCCGCCTCGAAGGACCTCGAGGCCGCGGTGGGGTACTACATGGAAGTGGGGCTGAAGAACCCCAATGACATGATCGCCAGCTCCACAGACTTTCTGCACATGTTCGGCCATGTCTGCATGGGCTTCATGTGGGCCCGTATGGCGAAGACGGCCTATGACGCGCTGGAAACGGGCGCCGATGACAAGAGCTTCTATGAGACCAAGCTCACCACGGGCCGGTATTACATGCAGAAGCAGCTGCCGGAGACCGGCCTTCGGCTGGCGCGCGTGAAGGCGGGCGGCGAGACAGTGATGAGCCTGCCGGCGGAAGCGTTCTAAGCCGAGCGAGAATAAAGAGATGAAAGGGGCCGGCGGAGACGTCGGCCCTTTTCTTTGTCGGCGGAGGCGCGCCGCTTCAGTTTTGTTGGTTGTATTCCTGCTCCAGGCGCCGGTGTGGGCCGAGCTGCCAGGTGGAGAGCTCCGCGTCGCTGAGGAGGCCGTCGCCATCCAGATCCACCGCGTCGAAGTCGCCTGCGTCGCCCTGGGCGAATTCGCGGCGGTTGAGCTGTCCGTCGCCGTCGAGGTCAAAAGCGCTGAGGATGTTGGCGTAGGCGCTCTCGCCGGTCGCTTTAAAGCTCTCCGATTGCGCCAGCGCGGTTGGCGCTGTCGCCAAAGCCAACGCCAAACTCGCCGCGCTGAGGCCTGAGATCCGGCCCCACATCCAACGATTGATCATACCGTTCCCTTCCCCGCGCGTGACGGCCTCAGGCCGTCCCGTCCGGTTCGCCGTTTTCCGCCGCCTCAGCGGCGATCGCCGCGGCGAGGTCCTTCACCCGTTGGGCCTGATCCTTTGACGTGATCAGCACGGTGTCTCCGGTGGCCACCACGACGAGATCGGACAGGCCGATTGCGGCGATGCGGGGGCCTTCCGAGCGGGCGTAGACGCCTTCGCAATCGAGCAGGGTCGCGGGGCCGACGCAGGCGTTGCCATCGGCGTCGCCCTCCTGCGCCAGGGCGATCGCGTCCCAGGAGCCCACATCGCACCAGGTGAGCGCCGCCGGGCAGACCGCCGCGCGCTCGGTTTTCTCCATCACCGCGAAATCGATGCTGTCGGACGGCGAGCGACCGAACGCCTCCGCCTCCAGGCGCCAGCGGTCCCCGCCGCGAAGCGCCGGCGCCTCCCGCTCGACCTCCGCCGTCTCAACCGCCGCCATCACCGCCTCGTACATCTCGGGTCGCCAGCGGCGCACTTCGTCCAGCAGATCGCTGGCGCGGAACAGGAACATGCCGCTGTTCCAAAGGTATGAGCCCGAGGCCAAATAGCTGCGGGCCTTGGCGAGGTCGGGCTTCTCGACAAAGGCGGCGACTTCAAAGGCCCCCGCCATGCCAATGGGCGCGCCGGCGCGGATGTAGCCATACCCCGTGTCGGGCCGGGTCGGCGTAATGCCGAAGGTGACGATGGAGCCTTGGCGCGCGGCGTCGGCGGCGTTGTCGATGAGGCGGGTGAACAGCGCGGTCTCGCGGATCATGTGGTCCGCCGGCGTGATCAACAGCAGCGCGGCGGGGTCCGATTGCGCGGCGATGGCGGCGGCGGCGGCGATGGCCGGCGCGGAGTTGCGCGGCGCGGGCTCTTCGATCACCGCGCCGAGCGGCAGATCCAGATCGCCCGCTTGCGTCGCGACGGCGGCCCCATGGCTGGCGCTGCACACCACGTAAGGCTTATGAAACAGCGCGCGGTCGCCGACCCGCAGCAGCGTTTCTTGGAACAGGGTGCGCTCGCTCGTCAGCGGCAGAAACTGCTTTGGATTGAGCGGTGTGGACAGCGGCCAAAGCCGAGAGCCCGAGCCGCCCGCCAGCACCACGGGCGTGATGCTCGGCGTTTGCGTCACGGCGGAGCGCTCGAGCACGCCGCCGGTCGTCGTGCCGCGCGACCCTGCAGCCGTCCCGCCGCCCGCCGGCCGTCGCGCCCGGCGGCTCAGCAGGTCGCGGCTTAGATTGAAGGCGGGGAAGATGTGATAGAGCGTGCTGGCGGGGATCGCCCCCGCCGTCGGCGCGCCATCCAGGTCGAAGCAATCCCGCCATCCGCCTGGGATCACATTGGAGAGGTACTCGGCGCGGATGTCAGAGAGGATCTTCTGCGCTTGGTCGCGCAGCCGATCATCGCCGCTGCTGCGATACTGGCAAAGGGTCGCTTTGAGATACTCTGTTTGCGGCCAGAGGCGGCGAGTGCGCTTCGCGAGGCCGCCATCGATGGTGAGTTCGTCCATCAAGAAGCGGCCTGACGGGTCGAGCCCGATTTGCATGGTCTTGGCGAACAGCGGGTCGGCGATGCTGTCCACATTGTCGCCTGTGAGCCGCTCATACTCGCGGATCAAATACACCCATTCGGCCATGTGGCCGGGCTCAATCCGTTGGTTGCGGGGCGGAGCGGGGCGCCAATCTTCGTCGAAATACTCGATCACGACATTGGCGGTGCGATCGAAAAAGCGAGCGGCGAAGAGGTGATAGACCTCTCGGGCGCGGTCGAGAAAGCTGCGCTCGCCGGTGGCCTCATAGAGCGCCATCATGGCCTCAAGCGCGTGCATATGCGGGTTTTGCCGCCGGAGCGCCGGCCCTGGAGGCGGGGCTTTGGTCTTGCCCGCCGTTCTATTAGCCGGCTGCGCGCCGCCACCGGCGACGGATTCCCACCAGCCGCCTGACCGCGCCGCGATCCACACATCCACGAAGGCCAGCGTCTCGTCGATGGCGGCGCGGATCGCCGGGTCATGGCGCGTGCGGTAGAGCCAAGCGAGCGCCATCAACGCGAAGGCTTGGTCATAGGCGTCGCGTCTGGCGTCGAGCACCGTTCCATCGGGCCCGATCAGATGCGCCCAACCCGGCTTGCCGTCCGGGGCCCAGGCCATTTCCTTGACGCGTTCGAAGGCGAGGGCGGCGATCTCCGCGCCATCCGGGCGAAAGCCCAACAAGTAGGCGGCGGCGAACACGTAAATCTGCCGGAACTGCACGCGCGTCCGCCGCGAGGCGGTCGGATCCGGCGCGCCGTCCTTGGTCAGCTGCTCATAGAAGAAGCCAGACGGGTCCCGCCCCGACGTGGCCCAAAGCGGCAGGGCGGTCTCCACCATCCAGCTTTGAAATTCGTGATGCTGCAAACGGCTTCCCCAGGCCGGGCGAAAATACAGCTCCTACAAACCACGCCCCGCGACCGCAGGCAACGCGACGGCCGGTCCCTCACGGCGCTGGGTCGGCGAAACCGGCGATGGTGACGCTGACCTCGCCGCCCGTGCGTGCGGGCGATACCCAAAAGCCCACCCGCACCCCGCCGATTTCGCCAAGAATAGGCCGCTCCCAGGCCTCTAAACCCGGTCCGGTGAGGGGCTTAGCTCCGGCTCTGCTGCGCCAGACGTCGCCGAGCAGCGCAACGATCTCGACCTCTTCGGCGAGGTCCATGCGCAGGATGACGTGCGCTTCAGGGCTGTCGGACGGATCGGGAAACTCAATTTCGGCCCGTCCATTGGCGAAGCCGACGACGCTCTCGCCGAACGGGGCCCAGCCCTCCGACATCAGCGAGGGCCGGCTCCGAATGAAATGCGGCCCCCCTGCGGCGACGACGTCCATGAAGCGGTTCAAGACGGCGCGGGTCTGGAGACGCGTAAGGCCTCCCGCCCGGCCTGGGATCAACTCGAAGGGTGGGGCGGCGTCGGAAGCCGGGCCTTCGACGGCCGCGGTGAGCGTTGCGCCTTTAAGCCCGCCGCCCTGCTCCGTTTCGAACAACACCAGCGTGAAATCCATCGCGCGCCCCGACGCCACGGCCTGGCCTTTACTGACCGCGACCGATCGGAGGTCGGCGGTGATGGAGGCGTCTTCCTCTGGTCGGCGCGTGAAGCGGAATGGTTTCTGTAGCGCCTCCGAGAGGGCTTGTTCGATCATACCCTTGGCGCTCACCGGGTCGTCGAGGAACAAGGTCATCGCCAGCGCCGGCGTCGTGTCGGAGAAGAAGAAGGTGAGGTGGACGTCGTCTCCCGGCCCCGCCAAGGAGGCTCGGACAGTTCCATTCGGCGCCTGTTCGGGGGGCTGGACCACAATCAGTTCCGCCTCGTGCAGCGCCGGCGGCGGCTTTTGAAAGTGCAGACCTTCGCGCACCGATAGGGTCGTGAAGAGCGCAATGAACCGGTGCGCGGTCGACGGGTCGACGCCGAATTGATCCTTCGCAGTGGCGGGGCCGCCGAAGGCCAGCGCGGCCGCGAGCAGCAGCGCGGCGCAGACTTTGACCTGCACCACCGCCGCCGTGCGATACGCTTCGGCGGTCATCGGGCCGGCAATACGAGGACGCTAATGGTCACGCTGGCGTCCTGCGGCAATAGCCCCGGGGCCACCGAGATGATCACGTCGCGATCGCCAATTCGGCTTGTCAACTCTTCTTCCCATTCGGTCAGCCCCGATCCCTGGACGGGAGGCGCGCCGGTTTTACGCCAAGCGGCCCGAAGCGGCTCGAGGATCGCCGTCTCCTCCGAGATGTTGAAGCGCAAGGTTACGAATGAGCCGTCTTGATAGCGATTTGCAAAATCGATCTCCACCGGCGCATCCCCATAGCGAAACACATGCTCGGACACGCGGAGCCAACCCGTTCGCGCCAGCCTGGCGCGCATGTTGGTCAATTGCGGATCTACTTCGGCGACGGATGTGACAAAACCCTCGATAAGCGACGTCGCCTCCAGCCGGTTGACGCCGCCCTTTCTGCTGGGGATCCGATCGAAAGGCGGCGTGACAGCGCCCTCAGGGCGGATCTTGGTGGTTGCAACCAGCGAGATGACCTGGGCCCCATTGTCTCCGGTGAACTCGACCGTCTTGAAAACCACGTCTCGCCCGGCGATCGCCGCCGTCGCCTTGTGCACAACGGCGGTGGCGCTGTCGGTTCCGAACGCGGGCGCCTCGCTCGGCCTTTCCACCAAGTTGATCGGAGCGCCGAGGCGCCGTGAGAGCGTATCTTCGATGAACGCCCTCAGCGACGCCGGATCGTCGAGTAGCATGGTCATCACCATCGATGGGGTGACTTCTGAGAACCAAATGGTGGCCCGCGCTTCTCCGCTGGCGTCTTCGAAACTCGCCCTGACGCCCAGGTCGAGCGACGTGTCGAGGTCTTGGGAAAATATTAGGCCCGCCTCAAGCAACCGCCCCGGCGCCTTTTCGAAACGCAGGCCGTCCTCTGTGGTGATGTCGGCGAAGACGTCGATGAAGCCTTGAGCGGCCTTGCGGTCCAGCGCCGCCGCGGGCGCGGGCGGGAATGCGAGCGCAAGTGCGAAGGCTGTAAAGAGCATTGAGACGGCGCCTGGGACGCGGAGGACGCCGCCGCGACCAGGGCGGCGGCGGCGGTTCGGGCGGATCATTGCGGGTCTCCTAAAAACAAGAACGCCGCTATGGCGACGGAGCGATCGCGCGGTTCTTCGGCTGGAAGGATCAGGACCACGGCCTGCCGGCCGCCGATCTGAACCAGGATCCGCTCGCCCCATTCCGCCAGTCCTGGCCCGGTCAAGTCGCGCGCCCCGGCGCCCTCCAGCGCGGATGTGAGGAGGCTGACGATCGCGGTCTCCTCGGCGACGTCGATGCGGAGCGTTGGCCGGACGTTCTCCGCGCCTGTGCGGAACTCAAATTCGGCGTAGCCGCTGGGATGGAAGAACCATGCGGGATCGCTGCTCCGCCAGCCCTCCTCCACCAGCTGCGCCTTCGCCCGGTCAAAGTTCGGCTCGCCAGCGGCCAGCAGGGTGGCGAAGCGCTGGATCAACGCGGCCACCTCGCCGGGGGAGGCCCCGACTCGGCGCCCAGGCAAGCGGTCGAATTCGGGGGCGGTCGCCAACGGCCCCGCGCCGCCGTTCGCATCGGCTGCGGATAGAAAACTGACCGCCATGAGGGACACGTGATGCGCCCCGTCTTCGCCAAAGCGCTCTATTACGTTCAGCGTAATCTCCCGACCATCGATCCGCGCCGTGGCCATGGCCAGCGCTGACGGCCCCTCGAAAACCGGCGGATCGGCTTCCTCTTCAGCCCACGCTTTCGCGAAGGCTAGTTCAACCGCGGGCCGGGCGATGTCCTCATGGTCGAGTTCCAGCGTCATTATGATCGCGGGCTTGGCGGCGCTATCGATCACCGTGATCCAGCCTGAACCACTGTCATGGGCGAGCTCCACGCGAACGCCGCCCTCCTCCAAGCGCTCAGGAGCCGCAGTCGCGGAGAACGCCGCGTCGCTCAGACGGGCTGGCGCCGATCGAAAGCGCAACCCATCGGCGACGACGATTTCCGCAAACATCTGCAAGAGCGCGTCCGCGGTCGGCCGGTCGATCCCAGGCGCGGCCTGCGCCGCCCGCGGCAGCGCCGCCGCGATCATCACCAGGAGCGCCGCCGCCACCCGCCTCGCCGTCACCCCTTTGCGTCGCGCCATTACGCCCATCGCCGCATCCTCAAACGCTTCGAACGGGTGGGATTTGTCTTGGTGACGGATCGCGTCACCAGGGGCCAAATCGCCGCGTGACATGCTATGCAGCGCCATGGACACCGTGATCGTCATCCCCGCCCGCTACGCGTCGCAGCGCTTTCCCGGCAAGCCGCTGGCCCCCCTTAAGGGGGCGACGGGCGTCAGTAAGACGTTGATTGAGCGCACCTTTGAGGCGGCCACGGCGGCGGCGGAGGCGGTGGGCGGCGTCGACGCCGTCGTGGTGGCCACCGACGACACGCGCATCGCCGACGCGGCCAAGGCGTTCGGCGCCATCGTCGCCATGACGCCGGAGAACTGCCGCAACGGCTCTGAGCGCTGCTGGGCTGCGGTGCAAGCGTTGCCCGAGCGGCCCAATATCATCGTGAACCTGCAGGGCGACAGCCCGCTGACGCCGCCGGACTTCGTGGAGGCCTGCGTCTCCGCGCTCCGCCACGATCCGAGCCTCGGCGTCGCCACGCCGGCTTTGCGCTGCACCGGCCGCATGCTGAAGACGTTGCGGGACGATCGTCGCGCCGGGCTGGTGGGGGGGACCACGGCGGTCACCGCGGCCTCCGGAGACGCGCTTTACTTCTCCAAGGAGGTCGTGCCGTTCACCGACGCCGATTACGCCGATGAGGCGGCGACGCCGGTGCGCCTCCATGTGGGGCTCTACGCCTATCGCGCCGCGGCGCTCGAGGCCTACGCCGCTTGGCCGCCCGATCCGCTGGAGACCCATGAAGGCTTGGAGCAGCTCCGCTTTCTCGCCAATGGCGCGCCGGTGCGCGTTGTGGAGGTCGCTCCCCCCGGGCGCGAGTTTTGCGAGCTGAATAATCCCGTCGACACGGAGCGGGTCGAGGCGGCGTTACGCGAGCTTGGGCAGGCCTAAGTCTCGCCGCCATGGTGTCTAAGGAACCCAAGGGTTTCGGGGCGCCGCGATGAGCCGTGACTGCGAGGAGAGGGCCAGAGATGACACGAATTCGTAAAGCGGTGTTCCCCGTGGCGGGGCTCGGCACCCGCTTTTTACCGGCGACAAAAGCGATCCCGAAGGAATTGGCCACCGTGGTGGACCGCCCCGTGCTGCAATACGCCGTGGAGGAGGCCCGCGCGGCGGGGATAGAGCAATTCATCTTCGTGAACTCGCTCGGAAAAGGGGCGCTTGAGAACCATTTCGACCGCAATCTCGAGCTTGAGGCCAAGCTCGAGGCCAAGGGGAAGACGGCGCTGCTCAACGCGGTGCGGGACTGCGCGCTCGGCGACGGCGCCATGGTGGTGGTGCGCCAGCACGCGCCTCTTGGGCTTGGTCACGCGGTCTGGTGCGCGCGCCATGCGGTGGGCGATGAGCCCTTCGCCGTGCTGCTGCCCGATGAGGTGCTGGCGGCGGAGCCCGGCTGCTTGGCGGAGATGGTGGCGGCCCATGCGGCGGTGGGCGGAGCGATGCTCGCGACCATGCCGGTGCCCCCCGCGCTGACGCAGAATTACGGGATCCTCGACCCGTCCGGGCCCGAGAACGCCGCCCGTCTGACGCCGGCCAAAGGTATGGTGGAGAAGCCCGACCCCGCCGCCGCGCCGTCCGACCAGTCAATCATCGGCCGCTACATCCTGCCGCCCGAGATTTTCCGCCATCTGGAGCGCGGGGAGCGGGGCGCGGGCGGCGAAATCCAGCTCACGGACGCCATCGCCGCCCTGGTGGGCGCGCATCCGGTGCATGGCCACCGCTTCACCGGCGAACGCTTCGATTGCGGATCCATGGAGGGGTTCGTGAAGGCCAATATCGCGCTGGCGCTGAAGCGCCCGGAGCTGCGCGAGAGCCTCGCGCCTTACTTGCGCGAGCTGCTTGGCTGATGCGCCTCACCGGCGATGCGCATTGGCTTTTGGGAACCATCGGCGTCGGCGGCATGGGCGCCTTCGGGGCGGGCGTCCTGGAGATCGGCCGGGAGGTCGGCCCTTG
>JBCCTM010000046.1:0-14682 GCA_039198535.1 Pseudomonadota bacterium | reverse complement strand
GTGCTGGCGCAGCATGCCCGACACGTCGCGCCCCGCGGAGCCGGCTTCGGACCGGTAACAGGCCGTCCAGGCGGTGTAGCGGCGGGGGAGGCTCGTCTCGTCCAAAATTTCGCCGGCGCAAAGATTGGTGAGCGTCACCTCAGCCGTGGGGATCAGCCAGCGATCCTCATCCACGCGGAACAGATCGTCGGCGAATTTCGGGAGATTGCCGGTGCCAAACAGCGCCTCGGACTTCACGATGGTGGGCGTCCACACCTCCGTCAGGCCGTTCTGCTGGGTGTGCGTGTCCAGCATAAAGGTTGCGATCGCCCGGTGCAGCCGCGCGACGGCCCCAGTCAGCACCGCGAAGCGGGCCCCGGAGAGTTTGGCGGCGCGCTCGAAATCCATCACCCCCAGCGCCCCAGGGCCAGCCGTCATGTTGGCGGTGAGCTCATGGTGCTCCAGCGGGTCAAAGTCGAAGTCGGGCGGCGTCCCCCAGCGGCGCAGCTCCACATTGTCTTCTTCATCAGCGCCGTCCGGCACATCGTCGAGGGGCGCGTTGGGCAGGGCGGCGAGCGCCGCGTGGAGCGCCTCATCTTCGGCTTTAGCCGCCGCCTCCAGCTCGGCGATTTCGTCTTTTTTAGCGCCGACCAGGGCGCGGAGGCGGTCGAACTCGGCCTCATCGCCGGACGCCTTTGCTTTTCCGACCGCTTTGGAAGCGGCGTTGCGCTCAGCCTGCGCGGTCTCAGCCGCGGAGATCTTGGCGCGGCGTGCGGCGTCGATCTCCAACAGCTGCGCCGCTTGGGGGGCGACGCCGCGGCGCGCCAGCGCGCGATCAAAGCCGTCGGGATCCTCGCGGAGAGATTTCACATCATGCATGCGCGCGCCGTCTCCCTAGCGTTGCAGCTCACACTCCTGGCCGCGGCTTCTAGCGACAAGCGCGGCTCGGGTCCATTAGGGCCACAGCGCGCGCCCCGTTCGTCGCTCGACCGCCCTCGCGGGTAGGCCTTGCCCGCCTGGGGCTTGTTCCGTATCACCCGCATTCGCGGCGCGCCGCGCCGGGGAAATGAGAGACACAATGCTTTTCACACCAGCTTACGCCCAAAGCGCGGGCGGAGCCCCGCCGGGCCAAGGCTCCATCCTGGAGCTTTTGATCCCGTTCGCGCTGATTTTCGTCATCATGTATTTCCTGATCATCCGGCCGCAGCAGCGCCGGGTGAAGGAGCATCAGGAAATGATCGCCGCCTTGCGCCGCGGGGATGAAGTGGTGACCGCCGGCGGCGTCGTGGCCAAGATCACCAAGGTGAAGGAAGGCGAAGACGAAGTGGAGGGCGAGATCGCCGACGGCGTGCGGGTGCGCATCGTGAAAGCCACCATCGGCGCGGTGCTGTCCAAAACAGCGCCCGCCGATGCGACGCCCCCGGCCAAAACGCCCAAGGCCGCCAACACGGACCGAAAGGGCGCTTCAAAGAAGTGAGCCCCAGGAGGCGCGCCGGAAGGAGGCGCGCCGGAGCGCCGGAGCGCCGCAGCGCAGGGAGGAGCCGGGTGGCCAGCTGGACGCGCAACGCGGCGATGATCGCACCTCTGCGTTGGGCGGCGGCGGTCGCCGCATTTGTCACGGCGTTGCTTGCAGGCGGCTGGTTGAACGGGACGCCCTCTCTTGGCGAGCGGTCGTCCTCCACCAATGCGGCGGCCATCGCGCAATCCGCATCCCGGGAGCGCGCGCGCCTTACGGTGCGACGGGACACGCCGCGCAGCCGCCCGGGCCGCGCCGCAAACGAAGCGAGAAGCGACTTTTCTCGTTTGGGCCGCCCGACGGAGCCAGAGGCGATCCACCTGTCGAAAGTGTCCGACGCGCTACAGGACCGCGCCGGCGACGATCATCCTATCGCCACCGCGACCTATCCGGCCCCTGGCGCGGGGGGAGCGGCGCCCGTCTTCGACATCGAGCCGAGATGCGCGAGCCCGCCAAAGGCCGCCTGACGCGCGCCCACGCCATAACTGGCCTCGCCATGATTGGGCGCGCTCTAGCGTCGACGCCGCCAGGCCGAAAAAGGGGTCGGATCGGCGTCCCGTCACACTACCCGCCGCGGGAGGTCCTGCGCCATGTTATACTTTGAGCCTTGGAAAAAGGCGGTGATCTTGACCGTGTGCCTGCTCGGCCTGATCACCACTTTTCCCAACTTCTTCTACCAAGACGCGCTGGAGGCCGGCGAAGCGCGGCGGCTGATCGCGGTGCAAGAGCGCGCCGGCGGCGTTCCGTCGGCGGAGCTGCTCGCCCAGGCCGAGCGTTGGCCCTCCTGGCTGCCCTCGGGCGTGGTCAACCTTGGCCTGGATCTCCAAGGCGGTTCGCACTTTTTGCTCGAGGCGGACCTCGACAGCGTGAAGGACGAGCGGCTGAACCGGCTGCGGGGGTCCGTCGGCCCGGCGCTCCGCGAAGGCGGCGTGCGCCGCTACCGCGTCGGGCGCGCCCGGGGCGGGCGGCTCTCGGTGACGATCACCCGCGTCGAGGACATGGACGCCGCCGGCGCCGCGCTCCGCACGCTGGCTCAGCCGGTGGGCGACGGCGTGTTCGCGCCGCAACAGCCTGATCTCGACGTGGCGCAAACCGGCCCGCAAACTTACGCCCTCTCGCTTTCAGAGGCCGGCATCGACGCGTTGGTGGAGAACACCATGTCCGCCGCCATCGAGGTGATCCGCACCCGGGTGGACGCGCTCGGCACCAAGGAGCCCACCATCCAGCGGCAAGGCGCGGATCGGATCCTGCTGCAGCTGCCGGGCGAGAGCGATGTCGACATCGTCGCCATCACCACGCCGGCGCAGCTTGAGTTTCGCATGGTCGCCAATGATGTGAGCCAGGCGGAGATCGACAGCGGCGTGCCGCCGAGGGGCGTCGAGATCTTCGAATATGACGAGGACCTCAATCCGGAATTCGCCGGCGCGCGGCTCGCAGTGGCGGAGAAGGTCGACATCTACGGCGAGCAGCTCGCCGACGCGCATCAAGGGCAGGACCAAAACGGCCGCATCGGCGTGAATATCCGCTTCGACGCCAGCGGCGCGCGGATCTTCAACACGCTGACCCGCAACAATGTGGGCCAACGCTTCGCCATGATCCTGGACGGCAAAGTGCTGTCCGCGCCGCAGATTATCGTGCCGATCGTGGATGGGGCGGCGATCATCACCGGCGACTTCACCGTGCGGAGCGCGCAGAGCTTGGCGGTGAACCTCAGCTCCGGCAGCCTGCCGACGACGTTGCGCGTGGAGGAGAGCTCCGTGGTCGGGCCGGAGCTCGGCCAAGACAGCATCGACGCCGGCCGCATCGCCTGCATTGTCGGCTTCATCCTCGTCCTGATCTATATGGGCCTTTCCTACGGCACCTTCGGCATGATCGCCAATCTGGCGCTGGTGATGAATGTGACGCTGATCTTCGGCGCGCTCTCCTTCATCGGGGCGACCCTCACCTTGCCGGGCATCGCTGGGATCGTGCTCACCATCGGCATGGCGGTGGACGCCAATGTGCTGGTGTTCGAGCGCATCCGAGAGGAGCTCGACCGTGGGCGCAGCGTGGTGCGCGCCATCGAGACGGGCTATGAGCGCGCGCTCTCCGCCATCATCGACGCGAACGTCACCACCTTCATCGCCGCGGCGATCCTGTTCGTGATGGGTTCGGGCCCGGTGCGCGGCTTCTCGGTGACCCTAGCGATCGGCATCATTACCTCAGTGTTCACTGCGATCATGTTGACCCGCTTCATGATTTCGACCTGGTACGGCTGGCGCCGGCCCAAGGAAATTTTGCTCTAGAGGAGGGCGGTCCATGGCGAAAAGCGACACATCTGGCGAGACGCCCGCTAAAGGCGCGAAAGGCGGCGGCGCGGGCGGATCGAAGCTCACCAGCTTCCGCCTCAAAGTGATCAAGAGCAAAACCAGCATCGACTTCCTGGGCTATCGCCGGATTTGGGCGATGGTCTCAAGCGCGGCCGCGGTGCTGTCGCTCGTGGGGCTGCTGCTGTTCGGCTTGAATTTCGGCATCGACTTCCGGGGCGGCACGCTCGTTGAGGCGCGTATGCCGGGCCAAGCGGCGGATCTGGGCGCGATCCGGGACGTGGTCGGCGATCTCGGATTGGGCGAAGTGGCGATCCAGGAGTTTGGCGACCCGCGGGACGTGCTGGTTCGGGTTGAGGAGCAAACCGCGCGCGGCGCGGCCGAAGCGCCTCCCGACGCTTCGCTCGGCGTCGGCCAACCGGCCTCCGCTGAGGTGTTGACCGCGGCGACCCAGGTCTCGCAAGCGCTGCAAGAGGCGTTTCCCGGCGCGGAGATCCGCCGGACCGAGACGGTGGGCCCCAAGGTCTCCGGCGAGTTGATCCAGAGCGGCGTGATCGCCGTGGTGCTCGCGGTGGCCTCGGTGCTGTTCTACATTTGGGTGCGGTTTGAGTGGCAATTCTCGCTCGGCGCGGTGGCGGCCTTGGTGCATGACGTGCTGCTGACGGTGGGCCTGTTCTCGCTGCTGCAGTTGCAATTCACCCTGGCGATCATCGCCGCGTTGCTCACCATCGTCGGCTACTCGCTCAACGACACCGTTGTCGTGTTCGACCGGGTGCGCGAGAACCTGCGCCGCTATAAGACGACGCCGCTTGAGGATGTGTTGAACCTCTCGATAAACGAGACGCTGTCTCGCACCTTGATGACCTCGATCACGACGCTGTTGGCGCTGCTGGCGCTCTACTTCCTGGGCGGCGAAGTGATCCGCGGGTTCACCTTCGCGATGATCTGGGGCGTGGTGATCGGCACCTACTCCTCCATCTTCATCGCCTCGCCGATCTTGGCCGCGCTGGGCGTTGAGCGCGATCCGGACAAGGATGAGGGGCCTTCGGGCGTGCAATACAGCTGAGCGCTCGCCGCCCATCCCCCTTTCCCGGCCCCTTTCCGGGCCCGTTTCCCTTGGGCGCCGACACGCAGAGGCCTATACCCACTCTCAACAGCCGGGCGCGCGGTCTTCCCGCGTCGGCCGGTGTTCGATGGCACATACTCAGAAAAAGGACCGCTACCCATGGCATTCACCCTTCCCGACTTGCCTTACGCCCATAACGCCCTGACGGGGTCGGGCATGTCCGAAGAGACGCTGCAGTATCATCATGACCTGCATCACAAGGCCTATGTGGACAAAGGCAACGAACTCGCCGCCGGCACGCCATGGGACGGCGCGGGCAATGATCAGCTGCCTGAAGTGATCAAGGGCACCTTCGAAAAGGCGGAGCACGCCGGCCTCTTCAACCAGGTCTCTCAGCATTGGAACCATATCCAATTTTGGGAGATGATGTCGCCGTCGCCGGTGGCGATCCCATCGGGGCTGGAGAGCAAGCTGAACGCGGCGTTCGGCTCTGTGGACGCCTTCAAAAAAGAGTTCTCCGCCGCCGGCGCCGGGCAGTTCGGCTCCGGATGGGCGTGGCTGGTGATGGATGGCGCGGATCTCAAAGTCACCAAGACGCCCAACGGCGTGAACCCGATCTGCTTCGGTCAGACGGCGCTGCTCGGCTGCGATGTGTGGGAGCATTCCTACTATATCGACTACCGCAATAAGCGCCCGGCCTATCTCTCCAACTTCCTCGATAAGCTCGTGAATTGGGAGAACGTCGCCAGCCGCATGGGCTGAGGCGGTTCGGCCGGACGAGCGCTTTCGATGGCTCAGGCCGGCGCCGAATTTCTCGGATTACGGCGGCCTGAGACGCCTTTGCCTGTGACGCCTTTGCTTGAGACGTCTCTGGGCAAGTGATCGGCGACGGCGTCGGTCAGCGCCGCGCGGATCGGCGTCTCTTTGAACTCCGGCAGCGCGGCGGCGAAAGCCGCGCCGTCGATCTCATGGGCTTGGTCCCAGAGATAGCGCATCTCCAGCACTTCTCTGAACAGCGGCGAGATCGGCGACAGCGCGCGGATCGCCCCCCATGGCGTGTGACTGATCCGGAGGCGGCGCCCGATGATCTCCTCCAAATGACCGGCCAGCGCCGCGCCGCTTAGCGTATAGCCGCGATAGCCGAACGCGGCGAAGGCGGGCAGGGTCCGGCGCCGGGTGGCGAGCGCCGCCATGGCGCGGCCGAGATCCGGCAGATAGGCCCAGGCGTGCGCCACATCACGCCTCCCGGGATAGGTGAAGCGACCCCGCCCGAGCTTGGGCGTCATCTGGGTGTCGAACCAATTGCCGGATTTGGCGCGCTCAATGAAGTCGCCCGCGCGGAGCACCACGCTGCGCGCCTCTCCCCGATCGGCGGCCTCCGCGTAAGCGCGCTCCATCTCGACGCGGAGACGACCTTTCCGCGTTAGAGGGGTCTGCGGCAGATCCTCATGGAGCACCGTCGGCATGGGCTCGCCCTTGGACGCCGGCCCGAAATTATACACATTGCCCGGGATCATCACCGTCGCGCCGCTGTCGCGCGCCGCGGCGAGCACGGACGCGGTGAGCCGCGGCAGCTCGCGGGACCAAGCAGGGTAGGGCGGGTTAAGCGCGTTGACGATCACCGCGGCGCCCGCGCATGCCGCGCTGAGCGCCGCGGGATCCGCCGCGTCGGCCAGGATTGGCTCCGCACCGGCGACGCAGGGGCCGGACCAGCGCCGGGCCACCGCCTTCACGCGCCAGCCCTGGGCCAAAAAACCAGCTACCGCGGCGCGGCCAAACCGGCCGCGTGCGCCCAACACCACCGCTGTTTCACCCGTCTCTTCCATCGGACCTTGCTCCCTGACTGTTCCAAGCGCAGGGTCCCCATTCTGATTTGGCCGCTCAACAAACATATTTGGAGCGCGCCTATCCATTTGCGGATAGCGTCCCGCGCGATGAAGCGCGTTAGAGTGCGGTGCGAAGGGGAGACGCCGCCATCGATATGGATTGGGAGATCATCCGGGCGTTCCGCGCCGTCGCTGAGGCGGGGTCGCTCTCCGAAGCCGCCCGGCGTTTAGGCAAGAGCCAGCCGACCCTGAGCCGGCGCATCGCCGCCTTGGAAGAGCAGTTGGGCGCCCCGATTTTCGACCGCGCGCCGGAGGGTCTTGTGCTCACCAAGCTCGGCGCGGCGCTGCTGGAGCCCGCCGAGGCCATGGAGCGCGCGGCGTCGCATTTGTCGCTGATCGCCGCCGGCCGGGAAGAGCGGTTAGCGGGCGTGATCCGCATCACCGCGAGCCAAGTGGTGGCCACCTATCTGCTGCCGGACATCCTCACCGATCTCCGCCTCGCCGAGCCTGAGATCGATATCGAAGTGGTGTCCTCCGACCAGACCGAGAACCTGCTGCGGCGCGAGGCGGACATCGCCGTGCGGATGTATCGGCCGACCCAGGAAGATGTGATCACGCGCAAGATCGGCGAGATGGAGATCGGCATGTTCGCGGCCAAAAGCTACATAGCCCGCCGCGGCGCGCCGCGCTCAGACGTTGAGCTGCTGGACCATGACGTCATCGGCTATGACCGCTCGACGCTTCTGATCGAAGGGTTGCGCGACGTCGGTCTGCAGGTCGATCGGAATTTTTTCGCCTTTCGCTGCGACGACCAGGCGCTGTGTTGGCGCATGGTGGTGGCGGGCTTTGGCGTCGGGTTCATGCAGGTGGGCGTCGGCGCGCGCGAGCCCGCGGTCGAGCGCATCCGCACCGCCGAGCGCATCGCCTCGCTGCCGGTTTGGCTCACCGCCCATGGCGAGCTGCGGGGCAATCCGCGCGTGCGCCGCGTCTATGATTTTTTAGCCGACCGCATCGCACAGATCGCCCGGGAGTATGCGGATTAGGGTCGATTTAAGCGATCTCGGTGCGGTCGCTTGGTCGCCCACCTGAGGCGATATTCGCGAATTCAGCCCCGAGGAGCAGGATGAACGCGCTCACCCAGAACCACAGCATCAAACCCGCCACAGCGCCAAGCGGGCCGTAAGTGGTCGCCAGGTCGCCAACGGTGGCGAAATAGTAGAAGAGCAGCCGCGTCGCTGCGACCCAGATGAGCGTCGCCGTCATCGCGCCCAAGAAGGCGGCGCGGGTGGCGTGGCGGCCGCGGGCGGCTCCCATCCGATAAATCATCGTCAATGACAGCGTCAGCAGCCCGATCATGATCGGCAGTTCGAGCGCGGTCAGATACGACCCATCCAGCGCGATCCGGTTCTCCGAGAGCTGCCGGAGCGTCTCAAACACAATGGGCAAGATCACCAACACGCCCATGGCGAGCCCCACCAGGCCGACCCCCGCCAAGGTGAAGAGGAAAGAGAGCGCGAAATAGCTGAAAATGCCGAGGCCGCGGGCGCTGTCGAAGGACATGTGCATGGCCGTCATCAGCGCGCGGGCCACGGCGCTGGCCGACCAAAAGGCGATGCCGAAGCTGATGGCCGCCGCGCCGCCAAGCTTCAGACCGCCGGCCGCCATGGTGTTGGCGACCTGAGCGGCGATCAACGCGTGGGCGTCAGGCGGCAGGAACGACTCGAGCACACCCATATAAGAATCAATCTGCGTCGGGTCGGCGAACAGGCCGATCAAGGACAGCGCCACCGCGATCGCCGGGAACAGCGACAAGAGCATGTAGAACGCGACGCCCGCCGCCACATGGCTCAAATTCTTCGTCATGGCCGCCGTCACCAGCGCCCAGATGAACCCCGCCGGGCCGAGCACCTGCTCGGCCTGCGCGTCCCGCTCCGCCTCGCTGCGCCCGGTGGGCGTGGAAGCGGCGCCGGCCTCCGGCTCTCTCAAATCTGCGTCCATGGCGTCCTCCACACGCACAACCGGTTGAGAGCACAGGTGGGGCGACGAGGTCCAGCGGCGACGGAGCGGATCAAGCGCTGTCGCCGCGCCGTTTGCGGCCCGTTTGCGCCTCCGGACGCGCCTCCTGTTGCCTCTTGGCGCGGGGATGGTAGCACGCGCGCTATGTCCAGCGCTGAGCTGGTCCAGCTGAAACGGGCGCGTCCCGCCCGGCTTGCCAAACCGCCAACCCCGCGAGCGCCCCATTGTCCGACCGCACGCCGATCATTCTCTACGACACGCTCAGCCGCAAAAAGCGGCCGCTTAAACCGCTCGATCCGAAGCAGGTGCGGCTCTATGTATGCGGGCCGACCGTCTATGACCGCGCGCATATCGGCAATGCCCGGCCCGTCATCGTATTCGACGTGCTGTTCCGCCTGCTCCGGCGCCACTACGGCGCGGATCAGGTGATCTACGCGCGCAACATCACCGATGTGGACGACAAGATTAATCGCCGCGCGGCCGAGACACGGGGCGACGGCGAAAGCCTGAACGATGCGATCCGGCGAATCACCGACATGACCGTTGGCTGGTATGAGGCTGATATGGCCGCCCTCGGCGCGCTTCCGCCCACCCACACGCCGCGGGCCACGGAATACATCGAGGAGATGGTCGCTCTCATTGAACGGCTCATTGACGCCGGAGCCGCTTATGCGGCGGAAGGTCATGTGCTGTTCTCCGTCAGCGCCTACGCCGATTACGGCGCGCTCGCCAAGAAATCCCTCGACGACATGCGCGCCGGCGCGCGCGTGGAGGTGGCTCCCTATAAGCGCGACGCCATGGATTTCGTGCTGTGGAAGCCGTCGGACGCCGAGACGCCGGGATGGGACAGCCCCTGGGGCCGCGGTCGCCCTGGGTGGCATATCGAATGCTCCGCCATGTCTGAAGCGCTGCTGGGGCCGAGCTTCGACATCCATGGCGGCGGGGTCGACCTCGCCTTTCCCCATCATGAAAACGAACGCGCCCAGAGCTGCTGCGCCAATCCTGAAGCAACCTTCGCCCAGTTCTGGATGCACAATGGCTTCGTGCAGGTCGAGGGGGAGAAGATGTCCAAATCCCTCGGCAATTTCCTCACCGTGGCCGATCTCTGCGGCGAGGCGCCGGGGGAGGTGATCCGGCTGGCGATGCTCATGACGCACTACCGGCAGCCGCTTGACTGGACGGCGGCGTTGGCGGCGGAGGCGGAGACTGTGCTGCGCAAATGGCGCCGGCTCACCGCGGGGGCCACCCCCGCGACGCATCCGCCCGAACGCGTGCTCGCGGCGGTGCAAGACGATCTGAACACGCCCAAGGCGCTCACGGAGTTGCACGCCCTCGCCCAGGCGGGCGCGACGGAGGATTTGCTGGCTGGCGCCCAGTTGATTGGGCTGCTGACGCCGGACCTTGGCGGATGGGAGGTCGCGCCCGAGGCCGATTGCGACCACGCCGCCGCCATCGAAGCGTTGCTCGCGGAGCGCCAAACCGCCCGCGCCGAGAAAGACTTCGAACGGGCCGACGCGATCCGAGCGGGCCTCGTGGAGGCGGGGGTCGCCGTCTCGGACGGCGCGGGCGGCGCGGAATGGAGCCTCACTCCCGCATTTGACGCCGAGAAGCTCGCTGCGCTGCAGCAGGGTTAGGAAGGACGAGCGGATTACTCTCGAGCGGCCGCCTGGGCCTCCCGATGCGCGTCGTGGAGCGCTGCAATCAGCTGAGCGGCGACGTCCGCACAGGGCGTGAGGCGGCTGCGATCCTCGCCCGGATGGGTGCGGGCGCGAAGCGCAGTCGGCATGGCGGGCGGCGCGAAGAACAGAACGTTGACCGGCCGCGCGCCGGCCAAGGCTTCCGTCGCATAGGACCGTGCGATGGCGGCGCCGGCCGCTTTTGAGGCGCCATAGCCGCCCCAGAACGGCGCGCCCGCGCGGTCATCGGTGACAAATAGCGCCTTCGGGCGCTCGGCCTGGCGGAGCAAGAGGTCCATCGACCGGATCAATCGCGCCGTGGCGATCGCATTGATCCGCATCACCGCGTCGAGATCCTTAGGCGAGAGATGCGCCGTGGGCGTCAGCGGGGCCGCCGCCGCCGCCGCATGCACCAAATAGTCGACCCGGCCAAAACGCTCATGAAGCGCCGCGCCCAGTCGATCAATCCCGTCCCCATCGGCGAGATCAAGCGGCGTGAGGACAGCGCGCGGCCCGCCCGCGGCGACGATGGCGTCGTCCAACTCCTCCAAGCCGCCGACCGTGCGAGCGACCGCCACGATCTGCGCGCCCGCGCCCCCCATGGCTTCGGCCACGGCGCGGCCCAACCCCCTGGACGCCCCGGTCACAACGGCGACTTTCCCAGCGAGGGAAAGCGGCGCGGACCCCGACGGCGCCGCGTCGCTCACGCGCAGGCTTTCGGACGTTGGGATGGCGCGGGCAAGCGCCCGTCATCGACGGCGTCGGCGGGTTCAAACGGATACGCGCCGCTGAAGCAAGCGTCACAGAATTTGGGGGCGTGGGCGTCACGCCCCTCATCGATCCCGCAGGCCCGGTAGAGCCCATCTAGCGTGATGAAGCGGAGACTGGTGACGCCCAATTCGTCCCGCATCTGCTCTTCGGTCATCCGCGCCGCCATCAGCGCGTCCCGATCCGGCGTGTCCACGCCATAGAAGCAGGGCCAGGAGGTGGGCGGGCTGGCGATGCGGAAGTGAACTTCCTTGGCGCCGGCCTCCAGCACCATGTCTTTGATCATCCGAGAGGTCGTGCCGCGGACGACGCTGTCATCGACGAGCACGACGCGCTTGCCCTGCACCATGCGCCGGTTCACGTTCAGCTTCAGGCGCACCTTCATATCGCGCATCTGTTTGGTCGGCTCGATGAAGGTCCTGCCCACATACTGATGCTTCACGATGCCGTAGGCGAAGGGGATGTTGGACGCGGCCGCGAAACCGAGGGCCGCCGGCGTGCCGCTATCCGGCACCGGGCAGACCAGATCCGCCTCGACGGGCGCCATCATGGCGAGCTCCTCGCCGATCCTCTGGCGCACCTCATAGACGCTCTGTCCTTGGATCGCGCTGTCTGGTCGCGAGAAATAGACGTATTCGAAGATGCAAAACCGGCCAGGACCCCGGCGAAACGGCCAGTGGCTGCGGAGACCGCGGCGGTCGATCACGATCATCTCGCCGGGCGACACGTCTCGGATGTACTCCGCATTGACGATGTCGAGGGCGACTGTCTCCGATGCGAGCACATAGCCGTCATCCAGCCGTCCGATCACCAGGGGCCGAACGCCCAGCGGATCGCGCACGCCGATCATCTGCTCCGAGGTGAGGGCGACGATGGAGAAGGCGCCCTCCATTTGTTTCAGCGCCGCTTCAAGCCGAGCGGCCGCGGTCTCCTCCGTGGAGCGCGCCATGAGATGCATCACGCATTCGGTGTCGGAGCTCGATTGAAAGATCGCGCCATGCTGCGAGATCATCCGGTCCCGCACTTGGCGCGCATTGGTGAAATTACCGTTATGCGCCAACGCCATCCCGCCCTGGGCGAACTCAGCGTAGAGCGGTTGGATATCTCTCAGCTCGGTTTGTTCTTTCGCGCCGGAGGTGGAGTATCGGTTGTGGCCGACGGCGTAGCGGCCGGGAAGGCGTTCGAGCACTTCCTGCTTGTTGAAATTGTCGCTGACCAACCCCATTCGGCGTTCCACATGGAAGCGGTCTTGGGTCTCGTCATAGGCCCCGACGCCCGCGGCCTCCTGACCGCGATGTTGCAGGGCATGGAGGCCAAGCGCCACAAACCGCGCAGCCGCGTCCACGTCAAACACGCCGAAAACGCCGCATTCCTCGCGAAAGGCCGCCGCTTCACCGTCGCCCACGTCGAAGGGATGGGCGCGCCACCGCGCCGCCGCCTCCAGCTCGCTCGGCGCAGGGCTTCCCTCCACCGAATTGTCTTCGACGGTCCCTTCCACCTCCGCGGTGTCAGACGCTTGCTTGGTCATCTGCTCCGCCATATCTGCGGGCCGCCATAAGTGGGTGTTGGCCCCGCTCCCTCGGCTATGCGCCCGTCACGCCAAGGCGCGCGGCGCATTCCGCTTGAGCTTCATTGACACGGTCCTCGAACCAGGACGGGTACTCCTCCGGCAGCGCCTCATCGATCATCGCCGCACCCTCTTGCAGATATGGGTAAACAGCGGCTTCGTCGATCATTGCGAGGCGCTCAACGCCGGATTTCGTAAGATTTTGGTAGATCAAGAGCAGGACGGCGACCAACACCAGTCCACGCACGGCGCCATAGACAAGTCCAAGCACCTGATCGATGGCGCTGATCGTGGTGCTGCTTGATGGGCTCGAGAACAGCCAAATGACAATTCCGCACACGATCAATGTGGCGCCAAACACGAGGATGAAGGTGATCAACATACCGAAGCCGCAGCTTCGGAGCAGGTCGCCGAGGACCGGAAGGTCGATCGCGTAAGCGTGGGCTGTGGAAGTGAAGTAGAAGGCGACAAAAAACGCGGCCACCCAACTCGCCAGCGCGAACAGCTCGCGGAAAACGCCGCGCACCATGGCCAGATAAGCGGACACCACCACCAGCACGATGACGACGGCGTCGACCGCCCAAGAAAACTCGCTGCCCATCCCGCACCCCTCTTTCTCTCATCGCCCCGACCGTTCGCCGCAACCGAGCTCAGCTGGCGATAGGCCGGCCCGCGCCTCGCGGCTCAGGGGGCGGTCGGTCCCCCCGGGCGGCCCCGGCCTCCACTTCGCCCCTGCGACCTTTTCCCCCCGAGGTCTGCAAAGCCCGCGCCGCCCCGTCGAACCGCGCGACTAAAGCCGCAACGGTCTCGATCGGGGCCAATGACAGCGCAGCGGACGCCGGCGCTTTACCGCGCGATTTACCCGACACCGCCGTTTGGGCGGATTTCGAGCGCCCAGGGCCCGGCGGCGCCCAAGCCGCGTTAAATCCAAGCTTCGCGGCTTCCTTGAGGCGCGCTTCCGCCTGCGCCGCTGGCCGCACCACCCCAGATAGTCCAATTTCCCCGAACAAAACCGCGCCTTGCGGAAGAGGGGCGTCGAATTGCGCGGAAAGCAGCGCTGCGGCCACCGCGAGGTCGGCCGCTGGCTCGCTCACCTTCAGCCCGCCAGCGGCGGCGACATAGACGTCGCGTCCCGCAAAGGAGACGCCGCAGCGCGCCTCCAGCACCGCCATCACCATGGAGAGCCGTCCGGCGTCGAGGCCCACCACGGCGCGGCGCGGCGTTCCGAGCGGCGACGAGGCGACCAACGCTTGGATCTCCACCAACATCGGCCGCGTGCCTTCAATGCCGGCGAACACCGCCGCCCCAGAGGCGGCGTTGTCCCGATCGCCGAGAAACAGCGCGGACGGGTTGGCCACCTCTTCAAGGCCGCCGGCGGTCATCTCGAAGACGCCGATCTCATCGGCCGCTCCGAAGCGGTTCTTCACGGCGCGCAGGATGCGGAAATGGTGGCCGCGCTCCCCTTCGAAATAGAGCACCGTGTCCACCATGTGCTCAACGACCCGGGGCCCGGCGATCTGCCCGTCTTTGGTGACATGGCCCACCATCACCACGGCCACGCCGCGTCGTTTGGCGAACGCGGTCAACTCATGGGCGCAGGCGCGCACTTGCGCGACCGAGCCGGGCGCGCTCTCGACCCGATCCGACCAGAGCGTTTGGATCGAATCGATCACCGCCAAGGCCGGGCGCTCTTCCTCGAGCGTCGTCAGGATGTCGCGCAGATTTGTGGCGCTCGCGAGCTTCACCGGCGCGTCCGCCAGGCCGAGCCGCCGCGCGCGCATGCGGATTTGCGCGGTGGCCTCTTCGCCCGACACATACAGCACCGCAGGCGCGCTCTGCTCGGTCGCGCGCCCCCGGGTCAGCGCGGCGGCCGCTTGCAACAGCAGTGTCGATTTGCCGATGCCGGGATCGCCGCCCACCAGGATGGCTGTGCCTTCGGTCAGACCGCCGCCCAGCACGCGG